>NZ_JAAGPC010000131.1:0-23662 GCF_017104595.1 Burkholderia sp. Tr-20390
TCACGACGGGCGGCGCGGGCGGCGCGGCATCGGACGCGGCGGCATTCGCGCTCGCGTCGCTGTTGAACGCGCCGGCGGCGCCGCTCGATGCGCCGCCGGCCTGCTGCGCGGCGTCGGTCGCGTTGGCGTCGTGCGGCGCGTCGTCGCTGCAGGCGGCGACGAAAACGGCGGCACACAGAACGACGGCGACGAAAACGCGACGCATGACTTCTCTCCTGGCAGGCTGATCGGGAAACGTTTTCGAGTATGCCGCTGCGATGCGACGTTTCGGTGAATCGTTTGCGATGCGAGTGTGATCGCGACATGTTTTCGTCAGGCCAACGGAACGCCTTCGCGGCGATCCGCCGGCACGCGTGGCGGAATTTTCCAGCAGAGACGGATGCTGCGCGCATTTACACGGCGCGCAACGACGTGATCCGGCCACGGCGACGCGAGCGCCATGCGCGCCGTGGCACCTGCGCCCGGCAACTTGCGACCGATGTGTGGCCGGATGCGCCGGAAAACCGGGCGTTATTGCCGCTTCGTCAGCGAACGGCCAGCCGCGCGCCAGCGTGGTGTCATGAAGGCAGGGTCAGCGGCAACGTGTTCCGTGTGCCGCCCGGGCCGCGCCTCGCACGGGTGACTGACGCGGCACATCGGCGTTGCCCCGCCGTTTCGCGGCACCGGAATTGCTCGTTGCCGATGGGCGTGCCGACCGCGCCGCCATTCGGGCGCGGGCAGCACATCTGCGTCCATCAACCATTGAGCGAGCAGAAGTCATGTCCAGCGATCGATCCGATTCTCCGTCTGCCGAACCGGCGCGCGATGCCGCCCCGTCGCCGCTCGGGCCCGGCCATTCAGCGGCGCCGCGGTTGCCGCACGACACGCCGTCCAGTGCCGCGCGGCGCCGCTTCCTGCAATCCGCGGCGGCGGCCGCGACCGTCAGCGCCGCATCGCACGTTCATTCGCCGCCGTCGTACGCGGCATCCACGCCGGCCGCGCCCCGCCGCGATACGGTGCCGGCGCAGCCCGTGCGTCTCGACATCAACGGGCGCGCGTACACACTGCAGCTCGAACCGCGCGTCACGCTGCTCGACGCACTGCGCGAATACGCCGGGCTCACGGGCACGAAGAAGGGCTGCGATCGCGGGCAGTGCGGTGCGTGCACGGTGCTCGTCGACGGGCGGCGCATCAACGCATGCCTGACGCTCGCAGTGATGCACGAAGGCGCGCGGATCACGACCGTCGAAGGGCTGGCGCGCGGCAGCGTGCTGAGCCCGGTGCAGCGCGCATTCGTCGAATGCGATGCGTTCCAGTGCGGCTACTGCACGTCCGGCCAGCTCTGCTCGGCGACCGCGCTGCTCGACGAATTCGCGGCGGGGGCCGGGAGCGCCGCCACCGACGACGTGCGGCGCCGTCCCGCGCAGCTGTCGGACGACGAGATCCGCGAGCGCATGAGCGGCAACCTGTGCCGCTGCGGCGCGTACCCGAACATCGTCGCCGCCGTGCGCGCCGCGCACGCGGCGCGCGGCTAGCCGACGGAGGGCACCGCAATGGAAGCGATCTCCTACGAACGCGCGACCGACGTCGCCGGCGCCGTGCGCGCGGCGCAGCGGCCCGGCGCCGCATTCATCGGCGGCGGCACGAACCTGCTGGACCTGATGAAGGGCGGCGTCGCGCGGCCCGTCACGCTCATCGACATCACGCACATCGCGGGCCTCGATACGATCGAGGCGCTGCCCGGCGGCGGCGTGCGCATCGGCGCGCTCGTGCGCAACAGCGATGCGGCCGATCATCCGCGCCTGCGCGCCGACTATCCGCTGCTGTCGCAGGCGCTGCTCGCCGGCGCGTCCGCGCAATTGCGCAACATGGCGACCGTCGGCGGCAACCTGATGCAGCGCACGCGCTGCCCGAATTTCTACGATCCCGCGTTCGCGCAATGCAACAAGCGCGAGCCGGGCAGCGGCTGCGCGGCGATCGGCGGCCACAACCGGATGCACGCGATCCTCGGCGCCAGCTCCCAGTGCGTGGCGGTGAACCCGTCGGACATGAGCGTCGCGCTCGCCGCGCTCGACGCCGTCGTGCAGGTGAGCGGCCCGCACGGCGCGCGGCAGATTCCGATCGCATCGTTTCACCGCTTGCCGGCAGATCGTCCCGACCTCGACACGACGCTCGAGCCGGGCGAGCTGATCACCGCGGTGGACTTGCCGCCGCCGCGCTTCGCCGACCATGCGCACTATCTGAAGGTGCGCGATCGCGCGAGCTATGCGTTCGCGCTGGTGTCGGTCGCGGCCGCGCTGCGGATGGACGGCCCGCGCGTCGCCGACGCGCGGATCGCGCTCGGCGGCGTCGCGCACAAGCCGTTGCGTGCGATGGAGGCGGAAGCGCATCTCGCGGGCCGCACACCGACCGACGCGACGCTGCGCGAGGCGGCCGCGCTGGCGTTGCGCGACGCGCGGCCGCTCGACGGCAATGGCTTCAAGATCGCGCTCGCGCAGCGGGCGATCGTCCGTGCGGTCGAAACGGCAGCCGCCATGCCGGGAGGTGCCGCATGAACACGATGACGGGACAACCGCTGGACCGTGTCGACGGCGTGCTCAAGGTGACGGGCGGCGCACACTACGCGGCCGAATTCTCCGATGCGCGGCTCGCGCACGCGGTGCTCGTGACGAGCACGATCGCATCCGGGCGCATCGAGTCGATCGATGCGGCGCGCGCCCGCGCGATGCCGGGCGTGCTGATCGTGATCACGCACGAGAACGCGATGCGGCTGCCCGACGGCGGCCGGCCGCCGCTGTCGCCGCCCGCGGGGCGCCGACTCACGTTGCTGCAGGACGACACGGTGCGCTACAGCAACGAACCCGTCGCGGTCGTCGTCGCCGAAACGCTCGAGCAGGCGACCGACGCCGCGCATGCCGTGCACGTGCGTTATCGCGCGAGCGATGCCGTGGCGGATTTCGCGCAGGCGAAGCGCTGCGCGCGCGTGCCGCCGAAGCAGCAGGGCCGCCCGATGGATACGCAGCGCGGCGACGTCGATGCGGGCCTGCGCGAAGGCGCGGTGCGCATCGACGCGACCTATACGACGCCGATGCAGCATCACAACCCGATCGAGCCGCACGCGACGATGGCGCGCTGGGACGGCCCGACGCTCACGCTGCACGATGCGACACAGGGCGTGTCGGGCGCGAGCACGGCGGTGGCCGCGGTCTTCGGCATCGCGCCGGACCACGTGCGCGTGATTTCACCGTTCCTCGGCGGCGGCTTCGGCTGCAAGGGTTCGTCGTGGTCGCACGTGTCGTTGTGCGCGATGGCCGCGAAGCAGGTCGGGCGCCCGGTTCGTCTCGCGCTGACACGGCCGCAGATGTTCGGCCCGGTCGGCGGGCGGCCGTTCACCGAACAGCGCGTCGTGCTGGCCGCGCGCCAGGACGGCACGTTGACGGCGATGCGCCACGACACGATCGCCACCACGTCGACGTTCGAGGACTGGATGGAGATGTGCGGGATGCCGTCGCGGATCATGTACGCGGTGCCGAACCACGCGACCACGCACCGGATCGTGGCGCTGAACGTCGGCACGCCGACGTTCATGCGCGCGCCCGGCGAGGCGTCGGGTTCGTTCGCGCTGGAATCGGCGATGGACGAACTCGCGTGGCGGCTCGGCATGGACCCGGTCGCGCTGCGGCTCGCGAATTACGCGGCGGTTGATCCGCAGGACGGCAAGCCGTGGTCGAGCAACAAGCTGCGCGAATGCTACGAGCTCGGCGCGCGGCGCTTCGGCTGGTCGCGCCGCACCGGCGCGCCGCGCACGATGCGCGACGGCGACACGCTGATCGGCCTCGGGATGGCGGCCGCCACGTATCCGGCGAACCGCAGCGAAGCGTCGGCGCGGGCGCGCATCTTGCCGGACGGCACGGCCGAAGTCGCGTCGGGCACGCAGGACATCGGCACCGGAACCTACACGGTGATGACGCAGGTCGCGGCCGATGCGCTTGGTTTCTCGCCGCAGAACGTGCGCTTCGTGCTCGGCGATTCCAGCCTGCCGCGTGCGCCGGTATCGGGCGGCTCGCAGTCAGCGGCGAGCGTGGCGCCTGCCGTGCGCGAGGCCGCGCTGCAGGCGCGCGCGAAGCTGGTCATGCTGGCGGTCGCCGCCCCCGGATCGCCGCTGCACGGCGTCGCGGCCGACGACGTGACGGTCGACAACGGCTGGGTCGTGCATCGCGACGACCCTTCGCGGCGCGATCCGGCCGCGGCGGTGATCGCGCGCGCGGGCGGTCAGCCGATCGACGCGCAGGCGACGACGAAGCCGGGCGACGAGAAGTCGCGCTATGCGTCTCATTCTTTCGGCGCGGTGTTTGCCGAAGTGCACGTCGATGCCGAACTCGGCACGATTCGCGTACCGCGCATCGTCGGCGTCTACAGCGTCGGCAGCCTGCTCAACGCGAAAACGGCACGCAGCCAGTTGATCGGCGGGATGGTGTGGGGGGTCGGCACCGCGCTCGAGGAAGGCTCGCATCTCGACGTGCGGCACGGCCGCTTCACGAACGCGAATCTCGCTGAATATCACGTGCCCGTGAACGCGGACATCGGCGAGCTGGATGTGAGTTTCGTCGACGAGCGCGACACGCATTTCAATCCGCTCGGCATTCGCGGCATCGGCGAGATCGGCATCACCGGCGTGCCGGCCGCGATCGCCAATGCGGTCTATCACGCGACCGGTGTGCGGGTGCGCGATCTGCCGATCACGCTCGACAAGGTGGCGATGCCGATGCGGGCGTGAGCGCCGGCGTCAGCGCCGCGGCGTCCTGCGCCGCACCTCGCTGCGCAGCCAGTCGAGCCACGTGCGGATCGCCGCTTCGTGCGGATGGCCGGGGCGCCACACGACGTAGTGCGCATACACGTCGGTCACGCGCACCGTCGACACGCGCACGAGCGTGCCGTTCGCGAGTTCGGGCTCGATCAGCGAGCGGCGCGCGAGTGCGACGCCACGCCCCTTCAGCGTCGCGTCGATCAGCGCATTCGGATCGGTGAAGCGCGGCGCGCGCGCGGATTCGGTGAGGTCGAGCCGCGCGGCCTGGAGCCACGGTTCCCACGGTTGCGCGGGATGGCGCAGCAGCGTCGCGCGCACGAGATCGGCCGGCGCGCGCGGTGCGATGCCGTCGCGATTGCGGTACGCGGGGCTCGCGACCGGAAAGATCGTCTCGTTCATCAGCTTCTCGGCGACGACGCCCGGCCACGTGCCGGGCCCGTAGCGCAGCGCGACGTCGATGCGGTCGCGCTTGCGCAGCGGCGCGAGCGCCACGTCCGGGTGCAGCGCGATCGCGATGTGCGGATGCGCGGCCGCGAAGCGCGGCAGGCGCGGCGCGAGCCAGCGCTCGGCGACGCTCGGCAGCACGCTGACGTTCAGCGTGACGTCGCAGGTGCGCGGGCGACTGCGCACGGCGAGCGCCGGCTCGAACGCGCGCTCGAGCACGCTGAGGCCCTGGCGTACCTGCAGGGCGAGCGCGTGCGCGGCGTGCGTCGGCGTCGCGCCGTTACGTTCGCGCGTGAAGAGCGGATAGCCGAGCTGCGCCTCGAGCGCGCGGATGTGCTGGCTGACAGCGCCTTGCGTGAGCGCCAGTTCATCGGCCGCACGCGTGAAGCTTTGCAGCCGCACGGCGGTCTCGAACGCGCGCAGCGTCTGCAGCGGAGGAAGGTGGATGCGTCGCATGCGGGTATTAGTAACACTAATGTCCGAGCACGACAATTCATCGTTTGCGGCGAGCAGGCACGCGTTCCTACACTCGGTTCCGTCTTCCACATCCCCGTCGGGCCCCCCCACCATGAACGCCTATCGTCTCTATCTTTCGCCGGGCGCCTGCTCGCTTGCCGCCCACATCGCACTGGAGGAAACCGGCGCGCCGTTCGACGTCGAGATCGTCTCCGTGCAGAAGCAGCAGAACCTCGAGGCGCGCTATCTCGCGATCAACGCGAAGGCGCGCGTGCCGGTGCTCGCGATTCCGGGCGAGCCGCACGTGCTGACCGAAACGCCGGCGATCCTCACGTATCTCGCGCGTCGTTATCCCGAGGCGCAGTTGCTGCCGTTCGGCGATCCGCTGCGCGAGGCACGGTGCCACGAATGGCTCGCCTGGCTGGTCGGCTGGGTGCATGGCGTCGGCTATGGCGCGCTGTGGCGGCCGGGCCGCTTCATCGGCGATCCGGCCCTGCATGGCGAGGTCAGCGCGCACGGCCGACGCACGATCGAAGCCGCGAACGAGGCGATCGAAGCCGCGCTCGCCGACGGCCGCACGTGGGCCGAGCCGGGCGCGCATTCGATCGTCGATCCGTTCCTGTTCGTGCTGTATCGCTGGGGCGTCGCGATCGGGCTCGACATGACGCGGCATGCGGCCTGGACTGCCCACGCGCAGCGCGAGGCCGAGCGGCCGGCGTCGCGGCGTGCGCTGGCGCGCGAGGCGGCCTGACGGATCGCGCGGGCGTCGTGGCGTGCGCGGCGACGCCCGCATGAGACGTGCGGCTGCTATTTCGCGGCGAACAGCGGATAGGTCGCGCCGGCGACCAGCGCGGCCGCGAGCCACACGACACTCCACGAACTGACCGCGAGCAGCGGTGGAATCGCGAGTGGCGTCGCGAACAGCCCGAGGTAGACGATGGTATTGGCCATCCCGAGTGCGGTGCCCGCCTGATTCGCGCCCGCGAGCGTCGCGAGCTCCGTGTACGCGACGCCGTGCCACGCGGACACGCAGATGCCGGCGAAGACGAGAATCGCGACGATCGCGGCGAGCGGCACGTGCGCATGGCCGGCCGTCGCGGCTGCGAGCAGCGCGAACGAGCCGGCCGCGACGAATACCGATCCGCGCAGATACGCGCGCCGGTTGCCGTGCCGGTCGGTATGACGGCCGCTCCACACGCGCATCACCATCGCGCCGAGCTGCAGCGTGACCATCGCCGCACTGATGCCGGCGAGGCCGAGCCGGCCGAAATCGTGCAAGAACACCGTCGCAAACGTGAGCACCGCGAACTGCGGCGCGCACAGCAGGCCGATGCCGAGCACGATGCGCCACACGGGGCCGCTCACGAGCGGGTTGCGCCCCTGCCGCGCGGACGGCTGCTGTTCGACGGGGCGATGCGTAGCCGGGTGCGTCACGGCCGGCTCGGCCGGCGGCTCGTGCAGCCAGCGCCAGGTGAGCGCGGCCGATCCCGCGCACAGCAGCATCAGCGCGCCGAATACCGCGGCGAAGCCGATATGCGACGCGAGCGACGGCAGCAGCGCCGCGCCGATGCCGCCGCCGAGCGGCACGGCCGTCTGGCGGATGCTCATCGCGAGCCCACGTTCACGCTCGCCGAACCAGCGCATCACCGCGCGCCCGCTCGACCCGTTCACGCTGCCGCCGAGCAGGCCGACGCAGCACATCGCCGCGACGACGCGCATCAGCGGCGGCACGCCGTGCGCGCTCGGGACGATCGTGCACACCATCAGCGCGAACATCGCGGCCGTGGCGACGAGCCCGGCGAGCAGCACGCGGCGGTCGCCGAAGCGGTCGGCGGCCATTCCCCACGGCAGCTCGGACAGCGCGACGCCGAAGCCGAGCGCGCCGAGCACGAGGCCGAGCGCACCGTTGTCGAGGTGATAGGCCGTGCGCATCCACACGGCCGTGGTCGGAATGCCGGCCGCCGCGGCCGAAAAGCTCATGTTCGCGGCGACGCCGGCCGCCAGCACACGCCAGCGATGAGCCGCGCCGCGCACGTCGCGGGCGGGCGAGGAGGGGGAAGCGATGCACGAGGTATCCATGACGGCAGGCCCGGGTGGAAATTGACATCCACAGTCTGGCGACCTACATTCATCCTGAAAATCGGAAAGTTTTTGATGAATCGTTCGATAAAACGGGATGGTTGAGATGTCCGGACAAGACATTCCACGCGACGACGGCGAGTCGCTCGCGCTGGCCCGGCCCAACTTCGACGTGGCGGCGCTGCGCAGCCTCGTCGCCGGGGTGGATCTCGGCAGTTTTGCGAAGGCTGCCGACCGCGTCGCGCGCTCGTCGTCGGCGGTGAGCGCGCAGATCCGCAAGCTCGAGGAGCAGGCCGGCACGCCGCTGTTCGTGAAGGCCGGGCGCGGGCTGGCGCTGACCGATGCCGGCGACGCGATGCTGCGCTATGCGCGGCGGATGATCGAGCTGAACGACGAGGCGGCCGCGGCCGTGCGCGGCATGAATCTCGACGGCTGGGTGCGCGTCGGGCTGCAGGAGGATTTCGGCGAGGCGATTCTGCCCGACGTGCTCGGGCGGTTCGCGCGTGCGCATCCGAAGGTGCGGATCGAGGCGCGCGTGGCGCGCAATGCCGACTTGCTCGACCGGCTCGACGCGAACCAGCTCGATCTCGCGCTGGTGTGGGGAGACCCGGCGTCGGCGGCGCTGGTGGCGCGCGCGGGGATCGATAGCGAAGCGATCGCGCAGGTGCCGATGCAGTGGGTCGGGGCGGCGGCCTTGGCCGCGGGCGGCTTCGGCATGCCGGGCGGCGGTGCGGAAGAGGGTATGGACGGCGGCGCGGTCGAAACGGGCGGCCGTGCGGTGCGGGAGCCCGGCGAGCCGCTGCCGCTCGTCGTGTTCGACCGGCCGTGCCGGTTCTTCGGCGCGGCGACCGGCGCGCTCGATCGCGCGGGCGTGCCGTGGCGCGTTGCGTTCACGACACCGAGTCTCGCCGGGCTATGGGCCGCGGCGGCGGCCGGCCTCGGGCTGACGGTGCGCTCGCAGTACGGGCTGCCCGCGTCGGTGCGCGTGCTCGACGCGGCTTCGTGCGGGTTGCCGGCACTGCCGAGTTTGCCGCTGATTTTGCTGCGGCGCACGTCGTCGGCGACACCGACCGTCGATCGGCTCGCGCGGATCGTGAAGCAGGCGGTGCGGGATGCGACGGAGGGGACGGGGGTAGCGCTGGCGGCGTGACGAAATGCTCGATTGCCGCTGCGGGTTGCGATTCGGCTGTCCCTCTGCCGATCGGTCGAATGGATCGATCAGGTGAACCTGACTACAGTGATGATCACTTGAAACGGAGGTCATCATGCAAAACGCGAATACGCCCGGTACCAATGCGGTCGATCCGGCCCAAAGGGCAGATGCCACGATCCGCGGTGACGGGACGTCAACTGATCGACTCGTGCCCGGCGATCCGCCTGTTCGGTTCGGTGTCCTGCAAGGGCAGGCGTGGATCGCGGACGACTTCGATGCCCCGCTGCCCGATTACCTGCTGGATGCCTTCGAAGGGCACTGATGCGGCTGTTGCTCGATACGCACATCTTTTTGTGGATCGTGACCAATGACCCCAGGCTGAGCGCAAGGGCGCGCCGCCTGATCTCGGCCGCCGACGTACGTTTCGTCAGCAGCGCGAGCCTCTGGGAGGCCGCCATCAAGGCCGGCCTGGGGAAGCTCGATATCGACGTCGGCAAGCTGATCCGAGCGATCGGCTCGAGCGGGATTCGCGAGCTACCGGTTCGGGCCGCGCATGGGGCCGCGGTCCGTGATCTGCCGCACCACCATCGTGATCCATTCGATCGCTTGCTGGTCGCACAGGCCCGTCACGAGCCGCTTCAGCTCGTGACGGCCGATGCCCATCTTGCGCGGTATGACCGGTCGCTCGTTCTGACAGTTTGAAGCAATCTGTCGGGGCGAAATCCATCGGTCGGCTGCACGTCATGTGGCGTCGCGGTTCATGCTGCCGCGACGTCCGGCTCGATTTCGTCCAGTTCCGCACAAATGGCCGCCAGCCGCTCCCTCAACCCTTCACTCGCCGGCACGAACGGCAGCCGCAACCCGTCCTCGCACCACCCTTGCGCGGCCAGCACGGCCTTCACCGGCGCGGGGTTCGGCTCCGCGAAGAGCGCCGCGACGAGCGGCTGCAGCGCGACCGACAGGCGCCGCGCATCGGCGAGCCGGCCGTCGCGCAGCAGCGTGTGGATGCGCACATGCCATTCGGGCAGCACGTGCGCGCTGCTCGCGATCGCGCCGTGCGCACCGGCGCACATCGCCGCGAAGTTCTGGTTGTCGTCGCCGGACAGGATCGCGAGCGGCGTGTCGTGCACGAGCCGGCTCATCCGGTCGAGCGTGCCGCCGCATTCCTTGATGCCCGCGACGCGCGGGTCGCGCGCGAGCGCCTGCAGCGTGCCCAGTTCGACGTTCACGCCGGTGCGGTACGGGATGTTGTAGACGAGCACCGGCAGGTCGGCCGCGTCGACGATCGCCTCGACGTGGCGGCGGATGCCGTCCTGCGTCGGCCGAACGTAGACGGGCGGCGTGACGAGCAGCCCGTCGGGCCGCAGCGCCGCGAGTTCGCGCGCACGGGCAGCCGCGAAATGCGTCGCGCTCGCGGTCAGCCCGACGACGATCGGCAGCCCGGGCGCCGCGTCGCGCAGCGTCGCGAACACCGCGTCCTGTTCGCGCGCGTCGAGCAGCACGCCTTCACCGGTCGTCGCGCCCGCGACGAAGCCCGCGATGCCCGCGGCCGCATAGTGGCGCGCGAGTCGCGCGAGCGCGGCATGGTCGACTTCGCCGTGGTGGAACGGCGTGATGATCGGCAGCCAGATACCTTCGAAACGTGTGTTCATGCAAAGCCTCAGGGTGGAAACGGAGTGGGAAGGAACCGTTCCGCCGGCGGAGAGCCGGAGCGAGGCGTGCGAGCAAGGAGAAAGAAACGACCTGCGGGCATCCCGTCCGGCATTCGCCTGACGGGACGCGACGTCCCCGTCAGTCGAGGAGTCGTTTTTTCAGTTTCAGCCCGGCCGCGCGCGCACCTGCCGCGACGGCGGCGAGGATCGGAAGCGAGCGCAGGGCAGCGGACATGGAGGAACCGGGAAATGGGCTGAGCGGCGATCTTAACACCGGATCCGATCCGCGCGCGAGCGCCTGCCGCCGTTTAGCAGGATTCGAGATTTGCTTTCCACGACTGATTGGAAAGCGCGCCGCGCCCGGCCGCTAGAATGCCCGCTTACGTTTCGATGACAGCGCGTACGCGTGCCGTCACGCACATTCACCACCACTGGAAACGGGGCATATCACGATGGCAAGCATGAAGGGGATCGGCCGCTGGCTGCACACGGGCGCGGCGGCGGCGCTGGTCGTGGCGGCAACCGCCGCGCACGCGGATACGTCGATCCTGAACGTGTCGTACGACGTGACGCGCGAACTGTACAAGGACATCAACGCGGGTTTTGCCGCTGCCTACAAGCAGAAGACCGGCGAGACGGTCGCGATCAAGCAGTCGCACGGCGCGTCGAGCGCGCAGGCGCTGTCGGTGCTGCAAGGGCTGCAGGCCGACGTCGTGACGATGAACCAGCCGAACGACATCGACCTGCTCGCCGAGCGCGGCCAGCTGCTGCCGAAAGATTGGCGCGCGCGTTTCCCGGACAACAGCTCGCCGTACTCGACCACGATGGTGTTCCTGGTGCGCAAGGGCAACCCGAAGGCGATCAAGGACTGGAGCGATCTCGCGAAGCCGGGTGTCCAGGTGATCATCGCGAACCCGAAGACGTCGGGCAACGGCCGCTATGCGTATCTGGCCGCGTGGGGCTTCCAGAAGCAGAAGGGCGCGACCGACCAGCAGGCGATCGACTTCGAGAAGGCGATCTTCCGCAACGTGCCGGTGCTCGATTCCGGCGGCCGCGGCGCGACGACGACGTTCACGCAGCGCGGCATCGGCGACGTGCTGGTCACGTTCGAGAACGAAGTCGCGCTGATGGACACCGGCGCATCGGGCGCGCAGTTCGACGCGGTGTACCCGTCGGCGAGCATCCTCGCGGAGCCGCCCGTCGCCGTCGTCGACAAGGTCGTCGACAAGAAGGGCACGCGCAAGGTCGCGCAGGCGTATCTCGACTACCTGTACACGCCGGAAGCGCAGGAGATCATCGCGCAACACCATCTGCGCCCGCGCGACGCGAACGTGCTGAAGAAGCATGCGGCCGAATTCAAGTCGCTGAAGACGTTCAGCGTCGAGCAGGTCTTCGGCAGCTGGGCGAACGCGCAGAAGACGCACTTCGCGGACGGCGGCACGTTCGACCAGGTGATCGTCGACCGCAAGTGAGCGCCGCGCGCAAGCGAGCACCGCTCGCTTGCCCATACGCTGACGACGCAGCCGGCCGCTTCCGCGGCCGGTTTTTTTTGCGCCGCGCGGCCGGTGGCGCGACGGATTTCCATTCCGAACCGGCACGCATACCCGGCCGCCGCCGCGCGTGCTACGCTCATCGCCTCCCTGCTTCCGGCACCGCGCGATGAACGTCGATTCGTCCTCCCCAGCCTCCCGCGGCCGTGGCCGCAAGCTCTGGTCGGGCACCCGCCCGGTGATTGCGTACGGGATGCCGCCGCTCGGCTGGCGCGACCTCTATCACCGCGCGCTGACGGTGAGCTGGCCCGTATTCTTCCTGTCGCTCGCCGTGCTGTTCCTGCTGCTCAACGGCGCCTTTGCGACGCTCTACCTGCTTGGCCATGCGCCGATCGCGAACCAGTCGCCGGCCGGTTTCGGCGGCGCGTTCTTCTTCAGCGTCGAGACCCTCGCGACCGTCGGCTACGGCGACATGCATCCGCAGACCGTTTATGCGCACCTCGTCGCGACGTTCGAGATCTTCGTCGGGATGTCGGGCATTGCGATGGCCACGGGGCTCGTGTTTGCGCGGTTTTCGCGGCCGCAGGCGAAGATCCTGTTCGCACGCTACGCGATCGTCCGGCCGTTGAACGGCAGGATGACGCTGATGGTGCGCGCCGCGAATGCGCGCCAGAACGTGATTGCCGAGGCGCAGGCGAAACTGCGGCTGATGCGCGTCGAGGGCACGCACGAGGGCTACACGCTGCGCAAGATCCACGACCTGGCGCTCGTGCGCAGCGAGCATCCGATCTTCCTGCTCGGCTGGAACCTGATGCACGTGATCGACGAATCGAGCGCGCTGTTCGGCGAGACGCCCGAATCGCTCGCCGCGCGCGACGCGTCGTTGCTGATCACGATCGAAGGCTCGGACGAGACCACCGCGCAGGTGATGCAGGCGCGTCATTCCTGGGAGCATGACGAGATCCGCTGGCGTCACCGCTATGTCGACCTGATGCACGACGAAGACGGCATCACGCACATCGACTACACGCATTTTCATGAGGTGGTGCCGGTCGACGCCGATACCGACGAGCGCGGCTCGCCGGGGGCGGTGGTCAATGCCGGTGCCGCGACGTCGGGCCCTGCCACGTAGGCGTGCTCGCGGGCGGCGGGTAGCGCCGCCCCCGCACGACACGCTTACATGTCACGCATGCAGCAGGCGCGCCGCTTCGCGCTGTTCGATCGCGACCGCGCGGCGGAATGCGTCGCGATCCTCGGCGCGCGCGACGTAGTCGCCGAGCACGCCTTCGTGCGGCAGCAGATGCGCGTCGAAGGCGATCTTCAGCGTGCTGGCGAGCAGCAGGTCGGCCGCGGTGAAGCGGTCGCCGACGAGCCATGGACGATGGGCGAGTGCTTGCGCAAGTGCGCGCTGCACGCGGGTGATGTTGCCCCAGCCGAACGCGACCGGATTACCCGACGCGCCGGTGAATTTTTCGGCCATCGCGGGTTCGAGGCAGGTCGGCGTGAAGAACATCCATTGGAGGAAACGGCCGCGCAGCGGATCGTCGGGCGCGACGCCGAGCCCGGCGCCGGGGCAGCGGTCGGCAAGATAGAGCAGCACCGCGCCCGATTCGGCGAACGGCGCGCTGCCGTCGTCGAGCGCGGGCAGCTTGGCCATCGGGTTGACCTGCACGAACGCGTCGCTGCCCTGTTCGTGCGAACGCAGGTCGATCGGCACGAGTTCATACACCACGCCGAGTTCTTCAAGCATCCACAAGGCCCGGAATGCCCGGGTCTTCGGCCAGTAGTAGAGCTTCATCGTGCCTCCGCGTTGGGGTGCAGCTGTCGGTCCGGTGGATGCTCCAGCGTACCCGAGCGCCGCAGGTTCGGACAAGGGCGCCTGGCAAGGGGCGTCTAGCCAGCGGCGGTTATCTGCATAGGATGGCCAGACACGTTGTGTGTCGAGCGTGAATCAGGCAGAAGGCCGGGCAAAGCCTTGTCGCACAAGGCGGTATGTTGATAACTAGTTATATTTAGACTAGTTATAGATAGAACGAAAATCGTGGTGTGGGCTGGCATCCCGCACACGGCATCACGGCGCCCGCAGCGTCTGCACACACGCCAACACTGGCATCCTTCCGCAAGCGCCGATGCATCGCGAAACAGGGAAATCATGGGAGACAACACACGCATGGCAAACGACGATCGCACCACGATCATTCCGAGAAGAACGGCGGAATCGGCGGCGATGGTGGCCGAGGTCAGGCGGGCGATGTCGATCGCCGCGCGTATCAATCGCCTGACGTTCGACGACGCCGCGGAGGTTCGCACATTATTCGGAGAACTGATCGGCATGCCGGTGGACGACGGCTTCGTGTTGATCCCGCCGTTCCATGCGACGGGCGGCACCGGCATGAAGCTCGGGCGCAACGTGTTCGTCAACCAGAACTGCACGTTCCACGATCTCGGCGGGCTCGAGATCGGCGATGACGTGATGATCGGGCCGAACGTCAGCCTCATCACGTCCGGCCATCCCGTCGAACCTTCGCGGCGGCGCGACTTCGTCGTCGCGAAGCCGATCGTGATCGAACGGAACGTCTGGATCGGCGCCGGCGCGACGGTCATCGGCGGTGTGACGGTGGGCGAAAACTCGGTGGTCGCGGCCGGGGCCGTCGTCACGCGGGATGTTCCGCCGAATGTGCTGGTCGGCGGCAATCCGGCGGCGGTCATCCGGTCGATTGCCGAGTAATCCGGCTTGAGGGCGTGTGCCTGGTCGAGGCAGCCGGGATGGGCGGATGTGGATAACCCACCCCCGAGGCGACTCGAAACACTGTGCATTTGAATGGTGAGGGTGCCGCCGAGGCAGTCTGGATGGGGCTTTCCGGCCAATGCCCGATAGCGGTTGGCGGATGCGCGGGCCGTTCCGGTCGATGGTTGGAAGAAAGTCGGGCCGCGCGATCGGTTGTGGATATCCTCACGCCGAAACGACTCGGCGCCCTGTGCATTTCACAGGTGAGGGTCACCGGATGATACGGAATGCATGAAGCGGGTTGTGGACAACTCGCCCGCGAAACGACGCGAAATGCTGTGGAATTCAACGGTGAGGGGCGGCGTCCGATCGGGCGATGCGCCTTTTCTGGCGCGGTTTTCCAATCTTTGCGTGGTTCGAGGCGTCGCGCATTCTAGCCGAACGCGCGCATGCGTGGCGGAACCGCGTGCGTGCCGCGACGTGAAGATCCGGTTCCGGTTGTCACCCGAAAGGCCGTGCATTTTAACGGCGAGTGCGGGTGCGTGGTCTGCAACGTGCAGATTTCGCTGCGCATCGCGGCGTTCGCAAGCGACTCGAAGCGCTGCGCAATGCAGCGGCGAGCGCGAATACGCGATCGTTGGTCGGCGCGGCAAGACGCGATCGTTCGGCCGGCGGTTCCGTCCGACGTGGCGTGCATGTCCGGTTCGGACGCGAGCGTGCGAGCGGGGCCAACGCGAGCCCCCGTGTGGATATCCGATCACCGAAACGACTCGCGACACTGTGCATTTCGACGGTGAGTGTCAGTACCCGATCGGCCGACGAGCCTTGTCCCGCAAGGATTGCCGGCCGGTCGCGCCTTTCGCCGCGTGCATCCGTCATCGCATCGGCGGATGCGCATGCATGTGGATATCCTGCGTCGCGGACCACTCGAAGCGCTGTGGTTTTCAACGGTGAGGGTGCCCGCGTGGCTGGTCGGCAAGGCCGGATCGGGCGGGGATAACCACTGTTGCAGACACTCGAAGCCCTGTGTATTTCAACGGTGAGCGCGAGCCCGCGATTGTGCCGCATGCGCGTTGCGGCGTACATGTCTGGCCGATAAACCTACTCGTGCCCAGTGTGTACTTCTGCGGAGTGTGTGAATCTGCGATTGCGCAGCATGCGGGTTCCGGCGTGCCTGTTCGGCCGATAAGCCCGCTCTCGACCCAATGCATTTCCCTGGTGAGCGCGAGCCCGCGATTGTGCGCCATTCGGGTTCCAGCGTGCTCGTCCGGCCGATAAACCCGCTCGCGACTCAAAGCATCTCCACGAAGCGTGCGAGCCCGCGATTGCCCGGCATTCGTGTACCAGTGCGCCCGTCCGGCGGATAATCCCGCTCGCGACCCAGTACGTTTCCACACTGAGTGCAGGCTCGCGATTGCGCAGCATGCGTGTTCCAGCGTGCCTTTCCGGCAGATAACCCACTCGCGACCCAAAGCATTTCCACGTTGAGCGCCCGCCCGCGATTGCGCAGCATGCGTGTTCCAGCGTGCCTTTCCGGCTGATAAACCCACTCGCGACCCAACGTACTTCCACCATGAGCGCGAGTCTGCAAATGCCCGGCATGCATGTTTCTGCACGCCTTTCCAGCCGACAAACCCACTCACGACCCTGAGCATTCGAACGTTGAAGGCGAGTCGCCGATCGACGTAATACGCCCTCACCGATGTGGATATCCCCAGCCGAACCCCACTCGCCGCGCTGTGAATTTCGACGGTGAGCGTCGAAGCAAGAGCCCAACGCATGCCGACACAGATGTGGACACCCCGGCCTCCACGCCACTCGAAACGCTGTGCAATCGAACGGTGAGCGCGCGAGCCCGGTCGGCCGAGGGGCGCGGCGTTGTGGACATCCCGCGCTGCCGACCAATCGCAACCCTGTGCATTTCAATGGTGAGGGTCACCGCCACGAGGCGCTGAAACCCTTGCCACACGGGGCACGAGCGCCACCCGCGCCCTGCCCGGGGCCACCGCCGGACCGCCACGCGTTTCCCCGACAAACGATCCGCCCGCCCCGACGCGTCGCCCATCCCGCCCGACCGCCGTGCGCGAAAACTCTCTCAAATCCCGCCAAAAAGCTGCGCAGTTTTTCTCACAGAGGGCCCGCCCGAGCAAGATGAGAAAAAACATTCTCGGCTCCACGCGAAAAAATAGAGCCATTCGCTGCCGCCAGTCCCGCGTCGCCTGACGCCCTGCCGAGCAGCCCAGAACAGCACAATCCGGAGACATCCCCCCATGACTGCCCGCCTGCCCGTCGACGGCACGCCTGCCCTGTCCGACTACCGCCTGACCGACAACCTGACCGCGACGCGCGGCCGGATCTTCCTGACCGGCACGCAGGCGCTGGTTCGCCTGCTGCTGATGCAGCGCATGGTCGACGCCGAACAGGGGCTCAACACGGCCGGCTTCGTCAGCGGCTATCGCGGCTCGCCGCTCGGCATGGTCGACCAGCAACTGTGGAAGGCGAAGAAGCTGCTCGACGCCGGCGGCGTGCGCTTCCTGCCCGCGATCAACGAGGAACTTGGCGGCACGGCCGTGCTCGGCACGCAGCGGGTCGAGGCCGATCCCGAGCGCACGGTCGAGGGCGTCTATGCGATGTGGTACGGCAAGGGGCCGGGCGTCGATCGCGCCGGCGACGCGCTGAAGCACGGCAACGCGTACGGCTCGTCGCCGCATGGCGGCGTGCTCGTCGTGGCGGGCGACGACCACGGCTGCGTGTCGTCGTCGATGCCGCACCAGAGCGACTTCGCGATGATCGCGTGGCACATGCCGGTCGTGAACCCGGCGAACATCGCCGACATGCTCGAATTCGGCCTGTACGGCTGGGCGCTGTCGCGCTACTCGGGCGCATGGGTCGGTTTCAAGGCGATCTCGGAAACGGTCGAATCGGGCTCGACCGTCGACCTCGACGCGTTGCAGACGCAGTGGCCGGCGCCGGAAGGCTTTACACCGCCGGCGGGCGGCCTGCACAACCGCTGGCCCGACCTGCCGAGCCTCACGATCGAGGCGCGCCTCGCCGCGAAGCTCGACGCGGTGCGCCATTTCGCGCGCACCAACAGCATCGACAAGTGGATCGCGCCGAGCGCGCAGGCGAACGTCGGCATCGTGACCTGCGGCAAGGCGCACCTCGACCTGATGGAAGCGCTGCGCCGCCTCGACCTGACGGTGGCGGACCTCGACGCGGCCGGGGTGCGGATCTACAAGGTCGGCCTGTCGTATCCGCTCGAGATGACGCGCGTCGAAACCTTCGTCGACGGGCTCGCCGAAGTGCTCGTGATCGAGGAGAAGGGGCCCGTCATCGAGCAGCAGATCAAGGACTACCTGTACAACCGCACGGAAGGTGCGCGCCCGCGCGTGCTCGGCAAGCACGACGCCGCCGGCGCCTGCCTGCTGTCCGAGCTTGGCGAACTGCGTCCGTCGCGCATCCTGCCGGTGTTCGCCGACTGGCTCGCGCGCCACAAGCCGGCGCTGGACCGCCGCGAACGCGTGGTCGATCTCGTCGCACCGCAGATCCTGTCGAACGAGGCGGACGCGGTGAAGCGCACGCCGTATTTCTGCTCGGGCTGCCCGCACAACACGTCGACGAAGGTGCCGGAAGGCTCGATCGCGCAAGCCGGCATCGGCTGCCACTTCATGGCGTCGTGGATGGAGCGCGACACGACGGGGCTGATCCAGATGGGCGGCGAGGGCGTCGACTGGGCCGCGCACGCGATGTTCACCAACACGAAGCACGTGTTCCAGAACCTCGGCGACGGCACCTACTTCCACTCGGGCATCCTCGCGATCCGCCAGGCCGTGGCCGCGAAAGCGAACATCACGTACAAGATCCTCTACAACGACGCGGTCGCGATGACGGGCGGCCAGCCGGTCGACGGCAGCATCTCGGTGCCGCAGATCGCGCGGCAGGTCGAGGCGGAAGGCGTGTCGCGCTTCGTCGTCGTGTCCGACGAGCCGCAGAAGTACGACGGTCATCACGGCCAGTTCCCGACGGGCACGACGTTCCATCACCGCAGCGAACTCGACACGGTGCAGCGCGAGCTGCGCGAGACGCCGGGCGTCACCGTGCTGATCTACGACCAGACCTGCGCGGCCGAGAAGCGCCGCCGCCGCAAGAAGGGCGAATTCCCCGACCCGGACAAGCGCCTGTTCATCAACGACGCCGTGTGCGAAGGCTGCGGCGATTGCGGCGTGCAGTCGAACTGCCTGTCGGTCGAGCCGCTCGAAACACCGCTCGGCCGCAAGCGCCGCATCGACCAGTCGTCGTGCAACAAGGACTACTCGTGCGTGAACGGCTTCTGCCCGAGCTTCGTGACGGTCGAAGGCGCGGCGCTGAAGAAGGCCGCCGGTGCCGCGTTCGACGAAGCCGCGCTCGCCGCGAGGGTCGACGCGCTGCCGGTGCCCGCGACGCATCTCGACGCGGCGCCGTTCGACATGCTCGTGACGGGCGTCGGCGGCACGGGCGTGGTGACGGTCGGCGCGCTGATCAGCATGGCCGCGCACCTCGAAGGCAAGAGTGCGTCGGTACTCGACTTCATGGGCTTCGCGCAGAAGGGCGGGTCGGTGCTGTCGTTCGTGCGGATCGCGTCGAGCGACCGGTGGCTGAACCAGGTGCGCATCGACACGCAGCAGGCGGACGTGCTGCTCGCGTGCGACATGGTCGTCGGTGCGAGCGCCGAGGCGCTGCAGACGGTGCGTCACGAGCGTTCACGAATCGTCGTCAATACGCACCGGATCCCGAACGCGTCGTTCGTGCAGAACCCCGATGCGAACCTGCATGCGGACGCGCTGCTCGAGAAGATGCGCCACGCGGCCGGCGACGGCTACCTGTCGAGCTGCGACGCGCAGGCGCTCGCCGCGAAGTTCCTCGGCGACTCGATCGGCGCGAACATCCTGATGCTCGGCTATGCATGGCAGCTCGGCCTCGTACCGGTGTCGCTCGCGGCGATGATGCGCGCGATCGAGCTGAACAACGTCGCGGTGCCGATGAACAAGCTCGCGTTCTCGATCGGCCGGATGGCGGCCGGCGACGCGGCGGGCCTCGATGCGTTGTGGAACACGCGTCACACGGTGGCCGCGCAGGCCGCGCCGGAGACGCTCGCCGAGCTGATCGCCGATCGCGAAGCGCGTCTCGACGCGTACGGCGGCGCACGCTATGTCGAGCGCTACCGTGCGCTCGTGAGTGCGGCGCGTGCGAAGGGTGACGACGCGCTGACGCGCGCGGTCGCGACGACGTTCTACCGGCTGCTCGCGGTGAAGGACGAATACGAGGTCGCGCGGCTGTACACGGACGACGCGTTCCGCACCGCGCTCGAAGCGCAGTTCGAAGGCGTGCCGGGGCAGGCTTATCGCGTGAAGTTCAACCTGGCGCCGCCGACGGTCGCGAAGGCCGGCCGCGACGGCAGCGCGCCGAAGAAGCGCGTGTTCGGCCAGTGGATGTGGCCGGTGTTCGGCATGCTGGCGCGCGTGCGCAGCCTGCGCGGCACGTGGCTCGATCCGTTCGGCCGCACCGTCGAGCGCAAGATGGAGCGTGCGCTCGCCGACGACTACGAGACGACGCTCGCGCGTGCGCTCGCCGCGATGACGGCCGGCAATGCCGCGCCGGTCACGCAACTGGCAGACCTGCATGCACGTGTGCGCGGCTTCGGTCACGTGAAGGTGCGCAATCTCGCGGGCGTGAAGCGCGCGGAGCGCGAGCTCGCCTTGCAGCTCGGCATCGAAGCGACGACGAGCGCGGCCGTGCAGCACGCGCTTGACGAGATGAAGGGCGCGGGGATGCTGAAGGGGATTCCGGTCGTCGTCGCGAAGTAACGCGAACGCGGGCGGATGTGAAAACGGCGACGCGTGTGCGTCGCCGTTTTTTATTGGGCCGCGGTGGCTGCGTACAGGCAGCGGCCGGCCCTTTAGAGAATGCCTTTCTTGCGCGTCGACAGCGCGGTTTCCGATAGGTCGATCTCGCGGAGCAGCTTCGTCAGCGTCTCGTCGGAAATCTTGCTCTCGCTGCGCAGCCGGTACAGCGCGGAGCGTTCCGCGCGCACGGCCGCGATCCGCATCTGCAGTTCCATCGTTTCGGCCTGCTTCGCTTCCGCGCGCGGCGTGGGGCCGTCCTCGGCGAGCGTCGCGAGGCGGCGGCGGTACTGGTCCATCACGCGTGCGGAGATGTCCGCGCAGCGTGCGGCGCCCGATTCGTCGAGATCGACCGAGATCGCGTCGTGCGACGAGTCGATCGCGCGGATCGCGGCCTGCGCGGCGGCCGCGCGCGCGGCGCGTTCCTCGTCGCCGAGCGGGCTGCGCGACGAACGCACGCCGCGCAGCAGCAGCGGCAGGCCGACCACCGCGACGACGAGCGAGCCGAGGATCACGGCCGACGCGACGAAGATCGCCGTGTCGCGGCCCGGCAGCGGCACGCCGTCGGACAGCGCGACCGGAATCGACAGCACGCCGGCGAGCGTGACCGCGCCGCGCACGCCGCCGACCGTCATCACCGCGATCGTGCGCACGCCGGCCATCGTGCCCGCGAGGCCGTGGCGCGCGGCGCGACGGCTCGCGAACCAGCGCAGCAGCCAGACCCACAGGAAGCGGATCGCATACAGCGCGAGCATCATCGCGCAGACGTTGAAGATCATCCGGCCGACGAGCGCGTCGCTCGTGTGGTGCGCGTCGACGAGCGTGCGGCCGATGATGTGCGGCAGCTGCAGCCCGAGCATGATGAACACCATGCCGTTGAACACGAACTCGATCATCGCCCACGTGCTTTCGGCGCGCACACGCGACGCGACGGTGCTTTTACGCGAGAAGCTCGTGTAGTTCATCATCATCCCGGCCGACACGGCCGCCAGCACGCCCGACAGGTCGAGGTGCTCGGCGAACAGGTAGGCCGCGAACGGCACGAGCAGCGTCATCACGATGCCGGGGGCCGGATCGCCTTCCTGCTCGGCGTTCAGGAAGCGCGTCGACAGCGCGCTGAACGCCCACGACACGAGCGCGCCCGTCGCGAGCCCGCCGGCCGCGACGATCACGAACGTCACCGACGCGTCGCGCAGCGAGAACATGCCCGTCAGCGCGGCCGCGATCGCGAATTTCAGCGCGACGAGGCCGGACGCGTCGTTCATCAGCGCCTCGCCTTCGAGGATGTGCATCAGCTGCGGCGGGATCCGGCCCTTTCCGGCGATACCGGACAACGCGACCGCGTCGGTCGGCGACAGCACGGCCGCGAGCGCGAACGCGATCGGCAGCGGCAACTCGGGTATCAGCCAGTGCGCGAAGTAGCCCACTGCGAGTACCGTCATGAACACGAGCCCGAATGCGAGCATCAGGATCGCGCGGCGCTGCAGGTACAGCTCGCGCTTCGGAATCCGCCAGCCGTCCGCGAACAGCAGCGGCGGAATGAACAGCAGCATGAAGATTTCGGGATCGAACGTGACGTGCAGGTTCAGCTTCGGCCACGCGAGCATCGCGCCGAACGCGATCTGCATCAGCGGCAACGGCAGTTGGAACGGCAGGAGGCGTGTGACGGCGCCGGACAGCGCGACGGTCAGCAGCAGGATCAGGACGGTGAAGACGATTTCCATCGATACGGCGAATACGGGGAATGAAACGATCGTACGGAGTGTAGCGTGCTGGCGTGACGGGTGCGTTCGAGCGGCCGGTGCGCGTGCACGAAAACGGTGCGTGCGACCTGCGCCGGGATGGTGCGGCAACCCGGCGCGAGCCGTGCGGCGCACGGGCTGTCGGCGCCTTGCACGGAGCTTGCTTGAGGTTCGGCAGCCGTCCGGCGTCGACCGGGCAACCGAGGGTCCAACCAATGACATTGCACGCGCCGCTCGCTTCGTCGGGCGCCGCGTTCGAAGGCAATACCAGGAGGAAGGCATGACGATCGTGCAACAGGAGCGTCCGGCCGCCGCGTCGCCGTACCGGTTCGAGCGGGAGGTGAGTTCCGGCTTCGAACGTCTGGCGACGCAGCACCGCGACATGACGCTCACGACCGTGTTCCAGCCGATTTTCAGCCTGTCGCACCAGCGTGCGGTGGGCTACGAGGCGCTGCTGCGCGCGCACGATGCGCTCGATCGCGCCGTGTCGCCGCTCGACGTGTTCGGCGAAGCCGCGCGCCGGGGCGAGCTGCTGCAGCTCGACCGGCTCGCACAGGCGCTGCATCTCGAGAACTTCGCGCTGCTCGGCGCCGAGCGCGAGTGGCTGTTCCTCAACGTGCATCCGGGCGTGCTCACCGACCCGTTCCAGGCAGCCGCGCTGCTCGCGAACCTGAAGCGGCTCGGCATGCCGCCGCGCCGCGTCGTGCTCGAAGTGCTCGAGCAGCGCGCGGAAGACGTCGAGCGGCTTGCCGAGGCCGTGCGCGAATTCCGCACGCACGGCTTCCTGATCGCGCTCGACGATTTCGGCGCGGGTCACTCGAACCTCGAACGGATCTGGCAGCTGAACCCGGACATCGTGAAGCTCGACCGGATCATGCTGTCGCACGCGGCGCACCGCACGGGGCTCACCGCGATCCTGCACGGGCTCGTGACGCTGCTGCACGAGGCCGGCAAGCTGGTGCTCGTCGAGGGCATCGAGACCGAGCACGAGGCGCAGATCGCGCTGTCGTGCGAGGCCGATTTCGTGCAGGGCTATTACTTCGGCCGGCCGGCGCCGGG
Organism: Burkholderia sp. Tr-20390; assembly: GCF_017104595.1. Lineage (NCBI taxonomy): Bacteria > Pseudomonadati > Pseudomonadota > Betaproteobacteria > Burkholderiales > Burkholderiaceae > Burkholderia > Burkholderia sp. Tr-20390. The sequence goes on from NZ_JAAGPC010000131.1 coordinate 23,469, forward strand.
GCTGCCGGACAGCGCGGCCGCGACGGGCTGCATCGGCGAGCTGACCGAGCGCTTTCGCCAGCAGACCGACGCGCGTGAACGGCGCGATGCGCAGCGGCTCGCGCCGTACCTGCGCGCGTTCGAACGTGCGGCCGAGCGCCTCGCGGCCGGCGAGCCGCTCGGCGAGGTGTGCTGGAACTTCCTCGCGCTCGCCG
>NZ_JAAGPC010000132.1:0-23619 GCF_017104595.1 Burkholderia sp. Tr-20390
CCGCTGGCGCCGAGACTCGACACGACGCCGCCGGTCGCGGCGACCGCGTTGCCGAGGTTCGTGACCACGCCGCCGGTGCTCGCGACCGTCGTGCCGACCGGGTTCGAGGATGCGCCGAGCTGGCCGAGCCCCGAGCCGAGGCCGGTGCCGAGCGTCGTGACGGCCGCGCCGGCATCCTGCACGACCGTGCCGAGACCTTGCGTGGTCGACGCATGGGTGCCGGGCAGCGACTGGCCCGCGATCGTCGTGCCGACGCTCGATACCGCGCCGCCCGCGGCCGTCACGATGTTGCTCGACGAGTCGATCGTCTGGCCGAGCGCATTGGCGGATGCGCCGCTGCCCGCCGAGCCGGTGCCCGAGCCGCTGCCGCTGCCCGTGCTGTCGACGGTCGAGCCGCTGCCGGAACCGCTGCCCGAGCCGTTGCTCGTGCCGCCGGTCGTGGCCGTCGTGTCGCCCGAACCCGATCCTGCGCCGCCGGTGCCCTGGCTCAGCGAGCCGGAGCCGCCGCACGCGGACAGCGACACCAGCGCTGCAACGCCAGCCGCGATCATGATCATTCGGAGTCCTGCCTGATGGGTGGTCGGCGTATCCATGTCGTCCTCGTATTCGTTGGAGAGTGGGGTCAGGCGGCCTTCGCGTGCGTCAATGTGTCGCTGCGATGGGAAGCGGCTGGCGCATTGTTGGTTGTCTCCCTGATTGGCCTGTCGCCGTGTCGCGTTTTCGCCCGTACCGGAATCCGGAACATCGGTCGGGCGAGCGGTTTGCATTCTTTCGTCTTGCTTGCCGATCGCACCGGAAAACATCGGATTCCTGGCGATCAGAGTAGGTCTGCCGGCGCGAGCCGTCTTTTAAGCAACGTTAAATTGAAGTAAGCGTCCGATTCACTGCCGAAATCGGGGTAATCACCGTCGACGCGGCGGAAATCGTGTGAGTCGGTGCCGGTGGCGCGGATGTCGCGCGATGGCGGGAGAGGATGGGGAGGCGAGGCGGAGGGAGCGGGGCGGCGCCGGCCTCACCCGCCGTGGCGGCGGGCAGGCGCGGGCGCGGCGCGACGGGCGTGAAGCCGGAAACTCAGGCTTCCGGGTACCACGCGTCGGTGAATTCGCTGACCTTGACGTCGGTCAGTTCCGGCCGTGCGGCCAGCCAGCCGCGCACGAGCTCGCGGTCGGCGTCGGTCGTCGTGCCGCGCGGTGCGCCGGAAATCACGTAAGCGCCGATGCCTTCGTCCGCCGACGCGACGGTCAGCAGCCCGTTCGCTTCGACGAAGTCGATGAACGCATCGATCAGTTCGCCGCGCTCGAGGTCGGTCATTTCGTTGCGGTAATGCGCGGTGGCGTTGAACGCGAGTTCCTGGAATTCGCCGATGTGGAGTTTCTTGCGCTGGCGGCGGTTGTGGCCTTGGCTCATGGTGTGTGGTGAATGCGAAAAGGGTAGGGTGAAAGGGCGGCGGCGGGTGCCGGCGCGACATGCGCGGGCGGCCCGGGCGCCGCATCGAAGCGCCGCGCGGCGATGCCGGCGGCGGATGGACGGAACGTTACATCAGCACGATATCGTACTGCTCCTGGCTCAGGTTCGATTCGACCTGCAGCGACACCGGCTTGCCGATGAAGTCGATCAGCATCGCGAGATGCTGCGACTCCTCGTCGAGGAACAGGTCGATCACCTGCTGCGCGGCGATCACGCGGAATTCGCGCGGGTTGAACTGCCGCGACTCGCGCAGGATCTCGCGCAGGATGTCGTAGCACACGGTGCGCGACGTCTTCACCTGGCCCTTGCCCTGGCAGGTCGGGCACGGCTCGCACAGCACGTGCGCGAGCGATTCGCGCGTGCGCTTGCGCGTCATCTCGACGAGCCCGAGCTGCGAGAAGCCGTTGACCGTCACGCGCGTGCGGTCGCGCGACAGCGCCTTCTTCAACTCGGACAGCACCGCGTCGCGATGCTCGGCGTTCTCCATGTCGATGAAGTCGATGATGATGATCCCGCCGAGGTTGCGCAGCCGCAGCTGCCGCGCGATCGTATGCGCGGCCTCGAGGTTGGTCTTGAAGATCGTGTCGTCGAAGTTGCGTGCGCCGACGTAGCCGCCCGTGTTCACGTCGATCGTCGTCATCGCCTCGGTCTGGTCGATCATCAGGTAACCGCCCGACTTCAGGTCGACGCGGCGCGACAGCGCGCGCTGGATCTCCGTCTCGATGTTGTACAGGTCGAACAGCGGACGCTCGCCCGTGTAGTGGTGCAGCTTCGGGCTGACGGCCGGCGTGAATTCGCCCGCGAATTCCGACAGGCGCTGGTACGTCTCGCGCGAATCGACCTGGATGCGCGTCGTGTCGTCGTTCGCGAAATCGCGCAGCACGCGCTGCGCGAGATCGAGATCCTGGTACAGCAGGCTCGTCGCCGGCAGCCGCTGTGCCTGGGCGACGATCGTCGCCCACGTCTTGCGCAGGTACGTGACGTCGCCGGCGAGCTCGTCGGAGGTGGCATCCTCGGCGATCGTGCGCACGATGTAGCCGCCTTTCTCGTCCGGCGGGATCACGGCCGTCAGGCGCGCGCGCACGGCTTCGCGTTCGGCCTCGCTCTCGATCTTCTGCGAGATGCCGATATGCGGCTCCTGCGGCAGGTAGACGAGCGTGCGGCCCGCGATGCTGACCTGCGTCGACAGCCGCGCGCCCTTCGTGCCGATCGGATCCTTGATCACCTGGACCATCAGCGTCTGGCCTTCGAACACGATCTTCTCGATCGGCTGGTGCGGCGTGCCCGACTGCGGCTCGCCCGCGAGGCGCGGATGCCAGATGTCGGCGACGTGCAGGAACGCCGCGCGTTCGAGGCCGATGTCGATGAACGCAGACTGCATGCCGGGCAGCACGCGCACGACCTTGCCGAGATAGATGTTGCCGACCCGCCCGCGCGACAGCGTGCGCTCGACGTGAAGCTCCTGCACCGCGCCTTGCTGGACGAGTGCGACCCGCGTTTCCTGCGGCGTGAGGTTGATCAGGATTTCTTCGTTCATGGTGGGTTCAGAAGGCGACGCGCGCGGCACGCAGCAGCGCGGCAGTCTCAAAAAGGGGCAGACCCATGATACCTGAATGGGACCCGTCGATTCGCTCGATGAACTCGGCGGCGCGCCCCTGGATCGCGTATGCGCCGGCCTTGCCGAACGGCTCGCCCGATTCGACGTAGCGCGCGTACGCGTCGCGCGACGCGGCCGCGAAATGCACCGACGAGCGCGACAGCGCGGGCGGCAGCAGTTCACCGTCGGCATCGATCACGGCGACGGCGGTCAGCACCGCGTGTTCGCGGCCGGCGAGGCGCGTCAGCATCGCGAGCGCGTCGTCGGCGTCGGCCGGCTTGCCGAGGATCGCGCCGTCGATCGTGACGGTCGTATCGGCGACCAGCACCGGCGAGGCCGGCTTGCCGTTCGCGACGAGGCGTGCACGCGCAGCCTCGGCCTTCGCGATGGTCACGCGCCGCACGTAGGCATCGGCGGCTTCGCCGGGCAGTTCGGCCTCGAGCGCCTCGGCATCCTCGTCGGGGCGCGGCAGCAGCAGCTCGAAGCGTACGCCGATCTGTTGCAGCAGCTCCTGGCGGCGCGGGCTTTGCGAAGCGAGGTAAAGGGTCGGGAAAAGCGCGGGGGGCGTGCTGGACGGCATGGTGTCGTTATCTCGGTGTGCGCGCGTGGCGCGCGTCTCGAGGACGACACGTCATGCGCGGTGGTAGGGGTGATTCTGCGTGATGCTCCACGCCCGGTAAAGCTGTTCGGCGAGCAGCACGCGCACCATCCCGTGCGGCAGCGTCATGCTCGAGATGCGCAGCAGCGTGTCGGCACGCGCTTTCAGTTCGGGATCGAGCCCGTCGGCGCCGCCGATCACGAACGCGACGTCGCGGCCGTCCTGCTGCCAGCCGGGCAGCGCCTGCGCGAGCTGCATCGTGGTCCAGTCGCGGCCGCGCTCGTCGAGCGCGACGAGGCGCGCGCCCTTCGGCAGCGCGGCCTCGATCTTCTGCCGCTCGGCCGCCATCACGCTTTCGGCGCTGCGGCCGCCCGAACGCAGTTCAGGCTTGATCTCGCGCAACTCGATGCGCAGCTCGGGCGGCATCCGCTTCGTGTATTCGTCGAAGCCGGATGCGATCCAGCCCGGCATCTTGTGGCCGACCGCAAGGATGAAAAGCTTCATCGGAAGACGCTTGACGAATCGGGACTCAACGGCGGCGAGCGGCCGTCTTGCGCGCCGGGCGGGCGGGCGCGGCTTCCTCTTCTTCGTCGTCGCCTTCGCTGGCCTGGGCGAAGCCGTTGCCCTTGCCGCCGCCGAGCTTCATCCGCACGGGCTTGTCGCCCCAGATTTCCTCGAGGTTGTAGTACTGGCGCAGGGCCGGTTGCAGGATGTGCACGATCGCGTCGCCGCAGTCGACGAGCACCCATTCGCCGGTGTCTTCGCCTTCGGAGCTGACGATGTCGCCGCCGGCTTCCTTGACCTTGTCACGCACGCTCGACGCGAGCGCCTTGGTCTGGCGGTTGGAGGTGCCCGAAGCGACGACCACGCGGTCGAACAGTTCGGTCAGGTGGCTGGTGTTGAACACCTTGATGTCTTGCGCCTTGACGTCTTCGAGGGCGTCGACGATCACGCGCTGCAGTTTGCGAATATCCATGGATTCAGGAATGGTAGAGGCGATGTTGAAGAATATAGGCCCATACGGCGGCCGGCACATGCTCGGCCGATGCGTCGGGCATTTGCGCATGGCGTGCGATGCATTCGCGCAGGTGGGCGCGGATGTCGGTCGCGGCAATGTCGAACGAAAGGGTCGTATCGATCAGCAGGTGGCCTGCCGGCGTGGCCTTGAGCACGCCGGCGCCGGCCTGCCGCGCGGCGATTACCTGCGCGACGTCCGGTGGCGCCGCGCCGAGGTCGAACCCCGGGCGCGTCGACACGCAGATGTGCGCGTAGTCGAACAGCTTGCGCCAGTCGCGCCACGTGTCGAGGCGCACGAGCTGGTCGGCGCCGATCAGCAGCGACAGCGATGCGCCTGGGCCGATCCGCTCGCGCCAGCGCGCGAGCGTCTCGACCGTGTAGGTCGGGCCGGCGTGCTCGATCTCGTCGGTGGCGACGGTCACGGTCACGCCCGGCACGGACAGCGAGCCGGCGGCCGCGCGCGTCATCGCGAGCCGATGCTCGGCAGCCGACACGTCGCGCTTCTGGTACGGCTGCCCGGCGGGCAGCAGCACGAGTTCGGTCAGTCCGAGCAGTTCGGCGAACCGGCGCGCGAGCGCGAGATGGCCGTCGTGGATCGGGTCGAAAGTGCCGCCCAGCAAGCCGATACGACGCGGCAGCGGGGCGGGGCGGGCGGTGGTGTCCAGAAACGCGTCCTTTGCTTGAGGCAGGGTCAGACCCAGTCGCGCGGCACGATGAAGTCGCTGTACAGGCGCGCCTCCGGGGAACCCGGCTCGGGCTGCCAGTTGTAGCGCCAGTTCGCGACCGGCGGCATCGACATCAGGATCGACTCGGTCCGGCCGCCGCTTTGCAGGCCGAACAGCGTGCCGCGATCGAACACGAGGTTGAATTCGACATAGCGGCCGCGGCGGTACGCCTGGAAGTCGCGCTCGCGCTCGCCGTACGGCAGCTCGGCGCGTCGCTCGACGATCGGCAGGTAGGCCTGCAGGAACGCGTCGCCGACGCTTTGCATCATGTCAAACGAGCGTTCGAAACCGGGCTCCGAGAAATCGTCGAAGAAGATCCCGCCGATGCCGCGCATCTCGTTGCGGTGCTTCAGGAAGAAATACTCGTCGCACCACTTCTTGAAGCGCGGGTAGAGCTCGACGCCGAACGGGTCGAGCGCATCCTTGCAGGTCTGGTGGAAATGCCGGGCGTCGTCCTCGAAACCGTAAACCGGTGTCAGATCCATGCCGCCGCCGAACCAGAACACGGGCTCCTCGCCCGGTTTCGTCGCGATCAGCATCCGCACGTTCATGTGGACGGTCGGGCAGTACGGATTGCGCGGGTGCAGCACCAGCGACACACCGAGCGCCTCGAAGCCGCGGCCCGCGAGCTGCGGGCGCGCCGCGCTCGCCGACGGCGGCAGCGCATCGCCCGCGACGTCGGAAAAGCCGATCCCCGCGCGTTCGAACACGCGGCCGCCTTCGAGAATCCGCGTGCAGCCGCCGCCGCGCAGGCGTTCGGCCGGCCCGCGTTGCCATGCGTCGGTCGCGAGCGGCGTACCGTCGAGCGCGCCGAGCGCGTCGGCGATGCGTGTCTGCAGGCCCTGGAGGTACGTGCGCACGCGCGCTACGTCGTAGGTCGAATCGGTCATGTCTGGACTGGGTGCCCCCGCCCGAAGCGGGGGCCGTAAAAAAGGCTTCTGCCGGGCATTCTATCGAACCCCGGCAGACGAGCCGCCGCCGCGCGCGGGCGGGGCGGCAATTGCAACGTCAGGCGCTCTTGCGGTTGAGCGCGCGAAAGCCGATGTCGCGGCGGTACTGCATGCCTTCGAAATTGATCTGGTTGATCGTGTCGTACGCATGCTGCTGCGCTTCGCGCACCGAATCGGCGAGGCCGACCACGCACAGCACGCGGCCGCCGGACGTCGTCAGCTTGTCGCCGTCGAGCGTCGTGCCCGCGTGGAACGTGACGGCCTGTTCGGTCTCGGCCGGGATCCCGTTGATGCGGTCGCCCTTGCGCGGCGCGTCTGGATAACCGTGCGCGGCCAGCACGACGCCCAGCGCGGTGCGGCGGTCCCAGTCGAGCTCGACCGTGTCGAGCGTGCCTGCGATCGCCTGCTCGACGACCTTCGAGAAATCGCTCTTCAGGCGCGCCATGATCGGCTGCGTTTCCGGGTCGCCCATCCGGCAGTTGAACTCGAGCGTGCGCGGATTGCCTTCCTTGTCGATCATCAGGCCCGCATACAGGAAGCCCGTGAAGCGGATGCCGTCCTTCTCCATCCCGCGTACGGTCGGCATGATGATCTCGCGCATCACGCGTGCGTGCATCTGCGGCGTGACGATCGGCGCGGGCGAATACGCCCCCATGCCGCCGGTGTTCGGGCCGCGATCCTCGTCGAGCAGGCGCTTGTGGTCCTGGCTGGACGCCAGCGCCAGCGCGTGCTTGCCGTCGACCATCACGATGAAGCTCGCTTCCTCGCCATCGAGGAATTCCTCGATCACGACACGCGCGCCGGCGTCGCCGAGCTTGTTGCCCGACAGCATCATGTCGACGGCTTCGTGCGCTTCTTCCGGCGTCATCGCGACGACGACGCCCTTGCCGGCCGCGAGGCCGTCGGCCTTCACGACGATCGGCGCACCCTTCGCGTCGATGTACGCGTGCGCGGCGGCCACGTCGGAGAACGTTTCGTACTCGGCGGTCGGGATGCCGTGGCGCTTCATGAACGCCTTCGCGAAATCCTTCGAGCTCTCGAGCTGCGCGGCTTCGCGGGTCGGGCCGAAGACCTTCAGGCCGCGTGCGCGGAACAGGTTGACGATGCCGGCCGCGAGCGGTGCTTCCGGCCCGACGAGCGTGAACGCGACGCCTTCGCGTTCCGCGAAATCGGCGAGTTCGTCGAGCGCCGTGATGTCGACGTTCTTCAGACGCTCGTCCTGCGCCGTGCCGCCATTGCCGGGCGCGACGTAGACCATCTGGACGCGCGGCGACTGCGCGAGCTTCCACGCCAGCGCATGTTCGCGGCCGCCGGAACCGACGACGAGTAGTTTCATGGGATTCCCCGCAGACTAGAAAACAGGGCGGCCGGCACGCTCAGGCGCGCCGGCCGCGGATTCGGTCGGGCCGCCGCCGCGACAGGAACACGGCGGCCGGCACCTCATTCCTCGACGATGACGGCGTTCGTATACACGTCCTGCACGTCGTCGAGGTTCTCGAGCGCGTCGAGGAGCTTCTGCATCTTCGCCGCGTCGTCGCCGGTGAATTCGACTTCGTTCTGCGGCTTCATCGTCACTTCGGCGAGCTCGGCCTTGAAGCCGCCGGCTTCGAGCGCGTCCTTCACCGCCGAGAACGCCTGCCAGTCGCACAGCACTTCGATCGAGCCGTCGTCGTTCGTGTTCACGTCGTTCGCGCCGGCTTCGAGCGCGGCTTCCATCAGCGCGTCTTCGGACGTGCCCGGTGCGAACAGGAACTGACCGACGTGATCGAACATGAACGCGACCGAGCCGTCGGTGCCCATGTTGCCGCCGAACTTCGAGAACGCATGGCGGACTTCCGCGACCGTGCGGGTGCGGTTGTCGGTCAGCGTGTCGACGATGATCGCCGCGCCGCTGATGCCGTAGCCTTCGTAGCGGATTTCCTCGTAGTTCGCGCCATCCGCGCCGCCGACGCCGCGATCGATCGCGCGCTTGACGTTGTCCTTCGGCATGTTCGCGTCGGCCGCCTTGTCGACCGCCAGACGCAGGCGCGGGTTCGAGTTGACGTCACCGCCGCCGAGGCGCGCCGCGACCTGGATTTCCTTGATCAGGCGGGTCCAGATCTTGCCGCGCTTCGCGTCGGCCGCTGCCTTCTTATGCTTGATGTTGGCCCATTTCGAATGACCAGCCATACCTTTCTCCGTGCCCGGGCGCACAGCGCGGGCGATTGTTTCAATGTGTCGTTGAATCGGCGGCCGTTTCGGCGGGCATGAAGCCGCGGGGCCGCGCGTGTCGAGTGGATCGAGATTTTATCACGCGGCGACCGCCGGATCGGGGCCGCCGCGCATGGCCGGACGGCCAGGCGGGCCGCCGCGAGCCGGGCCGCGCGCCGCGCGGCCGTACCGGGGCTCAGTTCTTGGTGCCGAACAGGCGGTCGCCCGCGTCGCCGAGGCCCGGCACGATGTACGCATGCTCGTTCAGGTGCGAATCGAGCGACGCGACGAACAGCTTCACGTCCGGGTGCGCGTCCTGGAACACCTGCACGCCTTCGGGCGCCGCGACCAGCGCGACGAACATGATGTTCGCGGCCGGCACGTTGCGGCGCTTCAGCACGTCGACCGCGTGCACGGCCGAGTAGCCGGTCGCGACCATCGGGTCGCACAGGATGAAGATGCGGTCTTCCAGATCCGGCAGGCGCACCAGGTATTCGACCGGGCGGTGGTCGTCGGCGCGGTACACGCCGATGTGGCCGACGCGGGCGGACGGAACCAGATCGAGCAGGCCGTCCGACATCCCGATGCCCGCGCGCAGCACCGGCACGATCGCCAGCTTCTTGCCCGCGATCACCGGTGCGTCGACCTCGACGAGCGGGGTTTCGACCCGCTTGGTCGTGATCGGCAGGTTGCGGGTGATCTCATAGCCCATCAGCAGCGTGATTTCGCGCAGCAGCTCGCGGAACGTGCGCGTGGACGTGTCCTTGTCGCGCATGTGCGTGAGCTTGTGCTGGATCAGCGGGTGATCGGTGATGAAGAGATTCGGGAAACGGCTGTCCTGTTTCATGACGGGGGGCGCCTTGGCGGCAAAAGAGGATCGGGGGCGGTGGCGGGCGCAAGCCGGCCGCGCGCTTATGCCCGCAATTTTACCAAGGCGCGCCGCATGATCCGGATAATATCGACGTCTCACGACAATCCGCGCGCCCGCTGCCGCCCGATTGCCCGCCCGACCCGTCCGGGGTCCGTGCGCCGGCGTGATCGGGCCGAGCCGGCGCGTGTCGCCACCAAGGAATCGACGATGGATCTCGGCATCGAAGGAAAGACCGCGCTGGTGTGCGCGGCAAGCAAGGGGCTCGGTCGCGGCTGCGCGGAAGCGCTGGCCGCCGAGGGCGTGAACCTCGTGATCGTCGCGCGCACGCGCGACACGCTGGAGGAAACCGCGGAGGAGATCCGCGCCGGCGCGAACGTGTCGGTAACCGCGGTCGCCTGCGACATCACGACGCCGGACGGGCGCGCGGCCGCGCTCGCCGCGTGCCCGCAGCCGGACATTCTCGTGACGAATGCCGGCGGCCCGCCGCCCGGCGACTTCCGCGACTTCTCGCACGACGACTGGATCCTCGCGCTCGAAGCGAACATGCTGACGCCGATCGAGCTGATCCGCGCGACCGTCGACGGGATGATCGCGCGCGGCTTCGGCCGGATCGTCAACATCACGAGCTCGGCCGTGAAGGCGCCGATCGACGTGCTCGCGCTGTCGAACGGCGCGCGCTCGGGGCTGACCGGCTTCGTCGCGGGGCTGTCGCGCAAGGTCGCGGGGCAGGGCGTGACGATCAACAACCTGTTGCCGGGCCTGTTCGACACCGACCGGATCGCGACCACGCTCGCCGCGTCGGCGAAGGCGCAGGGCGTGAGCGTCGACGAGATGCGCGCGCGGCGCGCGAAGGACATCCCGGCCGGCCGTCTCGGCACGCGTGCGGAATTCGGCGCGGCGTGCGCGTTCCTGTGCAGCGTGCACGCCGGCTACATCACCGGGCAGAACTGGCTGCTCGACGGCGGCTCGTATCCGGGCACGTTCTGACGCGCGCACCGCCTTTCACGACAACCACCTGAAACGAAGGATCTGGAGATGAGCAAACCCCGCATCGCATTGATTGCGCACGACGCGAAGAAGGACGAGATCGTCGCGCTCGCGGGCGAATTCCGCACGACGCTCGCGCAATGCCGGCTGGTGGCGACCGGCACGACCGGCGGCCGCATCGCGGACGCGCACGGGCTCGAGGTCGAGCGCAAGCTGTCGGGGCCGCTCGGCGGCGACCTGCAGATCGGTGCGGAACTGGCCGACGGCCGCATCGACATCGTCGTGTTCCTGCGCGACCCGATGACCGCGCAGCCGCACGACCCCGACATCACCGCGCTCGTGCGCGCCTGCGACGTGCACGACGTGCCGGTCGCGACCAACGTCGCCACCGCGCGGATGCTGCTCGACGATCTGGCGCGCAACATGCAGGACGTCTGCTGAGGGCTGTCCGCGCCCGATTGCCCCTGCTGACGGCAGGGCCATGCACGGATGGCCGCGGCGCGCGAGAATCGTGCGTCGCGACGCGCGCCTGCCGGCCGGTACCCGCATGAGGCCGGCTCCGCGGATCGGCGATCCGGATTTTTCCCTGACCGAATCAGAAACGAGGAGCGAAACGATGCCGAAAGCAATCCGATACGACCAGCCGGGCGGCCCGGACGTGATGAAGTGGGTCGATGTCGAGGTCGGCGAACCGAAGGCAGGCGAAGTCCGCATCCGGCAGCACGCGGTCGGCCTCAACTACATCGACGTCTATTTCCGCACCGGTTTGTACCCGCAAGCGCTGCCCGGCGGTCTCGGGATGGAGGCGGCGGGCGAGGTGACGGCCGTCGGCGAAGGCGTGACCACGCTCAAGGCGGGTGACCGCGTCGCGTACGTCGGGCAACCGCCGGGCGCATACGCGCAGGAGCGCGTGATGCCGGTCGACCGGCTCGTGAAGCTGCCCGACGGCATCAGCTACGACGACGCGGCGTCGGTGATGCTGCAGGGCCTGACCGCGCACTACCTGCTGCGCCGCACGTATCCGGTGAAGGCCGGCGACACGATCCTGATCCACGCGGCGGCCGGCGGTGTCGGCCTGCTAGTGTGCCAGTGGGCGAAGGCGCTCGGCGCGACCGTGATCGGGACAGTCGGCTCCGACGAGAAGGCCGCGCTCGCGAAGTCGCACGGTTGCGACCATCCGATCGTCTACACGCGCGAGAACTTCACGCAGCGCGTGAAGGAGATCACGAACGGCGCCGGCGTGCCGGTCGTCTACGACTCGATCGGCAAGGACACCTACATCGGCTCGCTCGACAGCCTCGCGCCGCTCGGGCTGTTTGTCAGCTTCGGCAACGCGTCGGGCCCGCTGCCGCCGATCGACTCGAAGGAATTCTCGTCGCGCGGCTCGCTGTTCTTTACGCGCCCCACGCTGTTCTCGTACATCGCGAAGCGCGCCGATCTCGAAGCCGCGGCCGCCGAGCTGTTCGACGTGCTGCTGTCGGGCAAGGTGAAGACCAGCATCAACCAGCGCTATCCGCTCGCGGAAGTCGGCCGCGCGCATGAAGATCTCGAAGCGCGCAAGACCACCGGCTCGACGATCCTCGTTCCCTGACCTACCTCCCCGTGCCGGCGCCATGCCGGCACGCGCCTTTCCGGGCGGCGCCACGGCGGCCGTCCGTCCCGCCTCCCGGTTTCCGTCGTCCTCCCCGAATGCCTCGTTTACGCGTTTTTTATACGCGCCCCGATACCTTTGACCCGTCCTTTACGTGCGTTCCCATAAGGTTCTAGTCGTCTGATTTCGACGATGGAGAACAGAAAAATGGATGGGGTTTTCATCGGCGCACTGGTGCTCTTCACCGCGCTGATCCTCGGTTTGGTTGCCGGTTGCGACAAGCTGGTGCAATACGGTCGCGGGGGGCGAGCATGACCTGGATGCTTTGGCTGGCGGGCGCCTCGACGGCGCTGCTGTTCGCGTATCTCGTCTTTGCGCTGCTGCGCGCGGAGGACATTGAATGAACGCGAACAATCTCTTTCAGACGCTGCTCTTCATCGTCGTGCTGCTGGCGGCGGCCGTGCCGGTCGCGCGCTATCTGTCCGCGGTGATGGACGGCAGCTCGCGCGTCGTGCGCGTGTTCGGGCCGCTCGAGCGCGCGCTGTACCGCATCGCCGGCGTCGATGCCGGCAGCGAGATGAACTGGAAGCAGTACGCGATCGCGACAATCGCGTTCAACGCGCTCGGCGCGCTGTTCCTCTACGGCCTGCTGCGCCTGCAGGGCTTCCTGCCCGGCAACCCGCAGCAGTTCGGTGCGATGACGGTCGACGGCGCGTTCAACACGGCCGTCAGCTTCGTCACCAACACGAACTGGCAGGACTACACGCCCGAGCAGACCGTCAGCTACCTGACGCAGATGCTCGGCCTGACCGTGCAGAACTTCCTGTCGGCGGCAACCGGGATCGTCGTCGTGATCGCGCTGATCCGCGGTTTCGCGCGTCATACCGCGCAGACGATCGGCAACTTCTGGGTCGACCTCACGCGCGTGACGATGTACGTGCTCGTGCCGATGTCGATGATCATCGCCGCGCTGCTGATGAGCCAGGGCGTGATCCAGAACATGAAGTCGTACCAGGACGTGCCGGTGCTGCAGGCGAGCACCTACGCCGCGCCGAAGCTCGACGCGCAGGGCAATCCGGTGAAGGACGACAAGGGCAACGCGGTCACGGTGCCGACCCCGCTCACGAAGCAGACGCTCGCGATGGGCCCGGTTGCGTCGCAGGAAGCGATCAAGATGCTCGGCACCAACGGTGGCGGCTTCTTCAACGCGAACTCCGCGCACCCGTACGAGAACCCGACGCCGTTCGCGAACGTCCTGCAGATCTTCGCGATCCTGATCATCCCGGCCGCGCTGTGTCTCGTGTTCGGCCGCATGATCGGCGACCGCCGGCAGGGCATCGCCGTGCTCGCGGCGATGACGGTCGCGTTCGTGCTCGCGATCGGCTTCGAGGTGAGCGCCGAGCAGGCCGGCAACCCGACGCTCGCCGCGCTGCACGTCGACCAGTCGGCGAGCGCGCTGCAGCCGGGCGGCAACATGGAAGGCAAGGAAACGCGCTTCGGCATCGCGCAGACCGGCATCTTCACGGTCGCGACGACGGCCGCGTCGTGCGGCGCCGTCGACACGATGCACGATTCGCTGACGCCGCTCGGCGGCCTCGTGCCGATGCTGCTGATGCAGCTGGGTGAAGTGATCTACGGCGGGGTCGGCTCGGGTCTCTACGGGATGCTCGTGTTCGCGCTGCTCGCGGTGTTCGTCGCCGGCCTGATGATCGGCCGCACGCCGGAATACGTCGGCAAGAAGATCGAGGCGTACGAGATGAAGATGGTGTCGATCGTCGTGCTGCTCACGCCGCTGCTGGTGCTGGTGGGCACGTCGATCGCCGTGCTCGCCGATGCGGGCAAGGCCGGCATCGCGAACCCGGGGCCGCACGGCTTCTCGGAAATCCTGTACGCGTTCAGCTCGGCCGCCAACAACAACGGCAGCGCGTTCGCGGGCCTGACGGTCGGCACGCCGTTCTACAACTGGATGACCGCGATCGCGATGTGGTTCGGCCGCTTCGGCACGATCGTGCCGGTGCTGGCGATCGCCGGCTCGCTGGCCGCGAAGAAGCGCATCGCGGTGACGAGCGGCACGCTGCCGACGCACGGTCCGCTGTTCGTCGTGCTGCTGCTCGGCACCGTGCTGCTGGTGGGCGCGCTGACCTACGTGCCGGCGCTCGCGCTCGGCCCGGGCGTCGAGCACCTGATGATGTGGCTGGGCGCGTGATGCGCGCCCGCATGGCGACACCTTGAAAAGACTGAAGAGATTGAAGAGATCGCAATGACTCAACATTCCGCAACACGGTCCATGTTCGATCCGGCGCTGCTGCGCCCGGCGATCGTGGACTCGTTCAAGAAACTCACGCCGCGCACGCAGTTCCGCAATCCGGTGATGTTCTGCGTGTACGTCGGCAGCATCCTGACCACGATCCTGTGGATCGCGGCGCTCGCCGGCCAGGCCGAGGCGCCCGCGGGCTTCATTCTCGCGATCGCACTGTGGCTGTGGTTCACCGTGCTGTTTGCGAACTTCGCCGAAGCGCTCGCCGAAGGGCGCTCGAAGGCGCAGGCCGCGTCGCTGCGCAGCGCGAAGAAAGACGTGATGGCGAAGAAGCTCAACGAGCCGCATCCGAAGTCGCCGATCCGCATCACGACCGCGACCGAGCTGCGCCGTGGCGACGTCGTGCTGGTCGAGGCCGGCGACGTGATCCCGGCCGACGGCGAGGTGATCGATGGCGTTGCGTCGGTCGACGAATCGGCGATCACCGGCGAATCCGCGCCGGTGATCCGCGAATCGGGCGGCGACTTCTCGTCGGTGACGGGCGGCACGCGCGTGCTGTCGGACTGGATCGTCGTCAAGGTCACCGCGAACCCGGGCGAGGCGTTCCTCGACCGGATGATCGCGATGGTCGAAGGCGCGAAGCGCAAGAAGACGCCGAACGAGATCGCGCTGACGATCCTGCTCGTCGCGCTGACGATCGTGATGCTGCTCGCCACCGCCACGCTGCTGCCGTTCTCGATGTTCTCGGTGGAAGCGATGAAGGCCGGCCACGTGGTGACGATCACCGCTTTGGTTGCCCTGCTCGTGTGCCTGATCCCGACGACGATCGGCGGCCTGTTGTCCGCGATCGGCGTGGCCGGCATGAGCCGGATGATGCAGGCGAACGTGATCGCGACGTCGGGCCGTGCGGTGGAAGCCGCCGGCGACGTCGACGTGCTGCTGCTCGACAAGACCGGCACGATCACGCTCGGCAACCGTCAGGCATCGACGTTCGTGCCGGCGCCGGGCGTGACCGAGGAAGCGCTGGCCGATGCCGCGCAACTGTCGTCGCTCGCCGACGAAACGCCGGAAGGCCGCAGCATCGTCGTGCTCGCGAAGGAGCGCTTCAACATTCGCCAGCGCGACATGGGGCAACTGCACGCGACGTTCATCGGCTTCTCCGCGCAGACGCGGATGAGCGGCGTCGACCTGCCGGGGCGTGAAATCCGCAAGGGTGCGGCCGACGCGATCCGCCATTACGTCGAGACGCGCGGCAGCCGCTTCCCGGAAGAAGTGCGCCGCGCGGTCGACGAAGTCGCGCGCCGCGGCAGCACGCCGCTCGTCGTGGCCGACCTGCATGAAGGCGCGGCGCGCGTACTCGGCGTGATCGAGCTGAAGGACATCGTGAAGGGCGGCATCAAGGAGCGCTTCGCGGAACTGCGCAAGATGGGCATCAAGACCGTGATGGTGACGGGCGACAACCGGCTGACGGCCGCGGCAATCGCGGCGGAAGCAGGCGTCGACGATTTCCTTGCCGAAGCGACGCCGGAAACCAAGCTCGCGACGATCCGCGAACACCAGGCCGCAGGGCGCCTCGTCGCGATGACCGGCGACGGCACCAACGACGCGCCGGCGCTCGCGCAGGCCGACGTGGCCGTGGCGATGAACACCGGCACGCAGGCGGCGAAGGAAGCCGGCAACATGGTCGACCTCGACTCGAACCCGACGAAGCTGATCGAGATCGTCGAGATCGGCAAGCAGATGCTGATGACGCGCGGGTCGCTCACGACGTTCTCGATCGCGAACGACATCGCAAAGTATTTCGCGATCATCCCGGCCGCGTTCGTGACGACGTACCCGCAGTTGCGCGTGCTCGACATCATGCACCTGACGTCGCCGGCGTCGGCGATCCTGTCGGCGGTGATCTTCAACGCGCTGATCATCGTCGCGCTGATTCCGCTGGCGCTGAAGGGCGTCACGTACCGGCCGCTCGGCGCCGCGTCGCTGCTGCGCCGCAACCTGCTGGTGTACGGCCTCGGCGGCGTGCTGCTGCCGTTCCCGTTCATCAAGCTGATCGACATGACGCTCGCTGCACTCGGCTGGGCCTGAGCCGGCCGTACTTGAAGGAAACATCATGAAAACGTTGATTCGTCCGCTCGTCGTGCTCTTTGTCGTCCTGACTGCCGTGACGGGGCTCGCCTACCCGGCCGCGATGACCGTGTTCGGCCAGGCCGTGTTCCCGTCGCAGGCGAACGGCAGCCTGATCGAGAAGGACGGCAAGGCAGTCGGCTCCGCACTGATCGGCCAGCCGTTCGATGCGCCGAAGTACTTCTGGGGCCGCCTGTCGGCGACCTCGCCGATGCCGTACAACGCGACCGGCTCCGGCGGCTCGAACCTCGGCCCGCTGAACCCGTCGCTCGCCGACCAGGTGAAGGGGCGCATCGCCGCGCTGCGCGACGCGGGCACCGACATGTCGAAGCCCGTGCCGGTCGACCTCGTGACGGCGTCGGCCAGCGGCCTCGATCCGGAGATCACGCCGGCCGCCGCCGCGTACCAGGTCGAGCGCGTCGCGAAGGCGCGCAACCTGGCGCCCGACGCGGTCGCGCAGCTCGTCGCCGCGAATACGACGGGCCGCCAGTTCGGCGTGCTTGGCGAGCCGCGCGTGAACGTGCTGAAGCTGAACCTCGCGCTCGACGCGGCACAGGCCGCGCACTGAGCGCGCGTCCGGGCTTCCGACGGCAACCGGCGTCCGGCGCGGCACGATCCGCGCCGGGCGCGCCTTTTCCCGACGGCGCATGCGCCGTCTTTGCCTTTTGCGGCGATTTGGAACAACAATGCACGTACTCGCGCGCATCCGGGCGCTCCGCCTTTCTGACGCATGAATCGTCCCGATCCAGACCAACTCCTCGACAAGCTGCAGCGTGACGAAGAAAAGCAGCGGCGCGGCCAGCTCAAGATCTTCTTCGGCGCATCGGCCGGTGTCGGCAAGACCTACGCGATGCTGCAGGCCGCGCGCCAGCGCCTGCAGGAAGGCGTCGACGTCGTCGTCGGCATCGTCGAGACCCACGGGCGCAGCGAAACCGCCGCGCTGCTCGACGGCCTCGACGTGCTGCCGCTCGCGCGCATCGACTATCGCGGCCGCACGCTCGCCGAATTCGATCTCGACGGCGCGCTCGCGCGTGAGCCGCAACTGATCCTCGTCGACGAACTCGCGCATTCGAACGTGCAGGGCGCGCGACACCTGAAGCGCTGGCAGGATGTGTACGAACTGCTCGATGCGGGCATCGACGTCTACACGACCGTCAACGTCCAGCACCTCGAAAGCCTGAACGACGTGGTCGGCGCGATCACCGGCATCCGCGTGTGGGAGACGGTGCCCGACCGCGTGTTCGACGCGGCCGACGAAGTCACGCTCGTCGACTTGCCGGCCGAGGAACTGCTCGAGCGGATGCGCGACGGCAAGGTCTATCTCGCGCAGCAGGCCGAGCGTGCGGTGCGCAACTTCTTCCGCAAGGGCAACCTGATCGCGCTGCGCGAACTGGCGCTGCGGCGCACGGCCGATCGCGTCGACGCGCAGATGCGCGAGTATCGCGCCGACCGTTCGATCCAGCGCATCTGGCAGGCACGCGAGCGGCTGCTCGTGTGCGTCGGGCCGGGCCCTGAAGCGCCGACGCTCGTGCGCGCGGCGGCGCGGCTCGCCGCGAGCCTGAAGGCCGACTGGATCGCCGTCTATGTGGAAACGCCGCGCCTGCAGCGGTTGCCCGATGCGCGACGGCAGCGCACGCTCGACGCGCTGAAGCTCGCGGCCGAGCTCGGCGCGGAGACGGCCACGCTCGCCGGCGCCGACGCGGTTGCCGCGCTGATCGGCTATGCGAAGGTGCGCAACGTGTCGAAGATCGTCGCGGGCGGCTCGCCGAAGGTCGGGCTCGTGCGCCGCTTCGTGCGGCCGTTCGGCGAGAAGCTGGCCGAACGCGCGGGCGACGTCGACCTGATGCTGATCCGTGCGTCCGCGAGCGACGAGGCGCGCGCAGCCCCCCTCGACGCACGTGCGCGCGACTGGCGCGATGCATTCGCGCAGTTCGGCACGCACCGTTCGCCGCCGCGGCATTACGTATATGCGGCCGCGATCTGCGCGGCGATCACGGTCGTCGCGAGCCTCGTGTCCGAGCGGCTCGATCTCACGAACCTCGTGATGCTGTACCTGCTCGGCGTCGTGTTTTCGGCCGTGCGGCTCGGGCGCGGCCCGGGCGTGCTGCAGTCGTTCCTGTCGGTGGCCGCGTTCGATTACTTCTTCGTGCCGCCGCGCATGTCGTTCTCGGTCAGCGACACGCAATACCTGCTGACCTTCTTCGGGATGCTGCTGACGTCGCTCGTGATCAGCCACCTGACGTCGACGCTGACGCGCCAGGCGAGCGTCGCGCAGCGCCGCGAGCGCCGCACCGGCGCGATCTATGCGATGGCGCGCGAGCTGGGCGCGGCGCTGACGACCGAGCAGATCGTCGAGATCGGCAGCCGTCACGTGGGCGAGGTGTTCCGCGCGCGCGTCGCGTTCCTGCTGCCCGACAGTGCGGACAAGGTGCGGCAGAAGATCGAGGAGCCCGATGCGGCCGTCACGCTGACGGGCGCCGACCTCGACAGCGACGTCGGCCAGTGGGTGTACGACCAGCAGAAGCCGGCCGGCCGCGGCACCGATACGTTGCCCGCGACGGCCGCGCTGTACCTGCCGCTGAAAGCGCCGATGCGCACGCGCGGCGTGCTCGCGGTCGCGTCGCGCGAGCCGCGCGAACTCGAGGTGCCGGAGCAGCAGCGGATGCTCGACGCGTTCGCCGCGCAGATCGCGCTCGCGCTCGAACGCGTGCACTACGTCGAGATCGCGCGCGACGCGCTCGTCAACATGGAGTCCGAGCGGCTGCGCAACTCGCTGCTGTCGGCGATCTCGCACGACCTGCGCACGCCGCTCACGACGATCGTCGGCTTCTCGTCGATGCTCGCGAACGGGCGCGCGGCCGCGCAGGGCGGCGACGCCGCGGCGGCCGAACGCTTCGCGCAGCGCGAGGGCGAACTCGTCGACGCGATCCACGACGAAGCGCTGCGGATGACGGGCATTGTCACGAACCTGCTCGACATGGCGCGGCTGCAGGCCGGCAGCCTGCAGTTGAAGCGCCAGTGGTCGCTGCTCGAGGAAACCGTCGGCGCCGCGCTCGCCGCCTGCAAGCGCGTGCTTGCGCGCCATCCCGCGCGCGTCGTGCTGCCGGCCGACCTGCCGCTCCTGCAGATGGACGCGGTGCTGATGGAGCGCCTGTTCACCAACCTGTTCGAGAACGCGGCGAAGTACACGCCGGCCGATACGCCGCTCGACATCGGCGCCGAGCGCGTGACCGACGACGGGCTGCCGTTCGTGCGCGTGCTCGTCGACGATTACGGTCCCGGCCTGCCGGCCGGGATGGAAGCGCGGATCTTCGACAAGTTCACGCGCGGCGAGAAGGAATCGGCGACGCCGGGCATCGGCCTCGGCCTCGCGATCTGCCGCGCGATCGTCGAAGCGCACGGCGGTAAAATCGGCGCGTTCAACCGGACGGCACCCGACGGCCACGTGACGGGCGCGCGTTTCTGGTTCACGCTGCCGGTCGAGACGCCGCCGGCCGCGCCTGCCGTACCCGACGACGAACCCGAAGTGCCGGGTGCGTCGTCCCCATCCGAATCATTGCCAGATCATGAGTGAACCGAGCCTGACCGTCGTCCTGATCGAGGACGAAAAGCAGATCCGCCGTTTCGTGCGCGCCGCGCTCGAGGAGGAGGACATCGCGGTGTTCGAGGCCGAGACGGGCAAGCAGGGGCTGATCGACGCGGCGACGCGCAAGCCCGATCTCGTGATCGTCGACCTCGGCCTGCCCGATACCGACGGCCTCGACGTGATCCGGGAATTGCGCGGCTGGTCCGAGGTGCCGGTGATCGTGCTGTCCGCGCGCACGCAGGAAGAAGAGAAGGTCGCGGCGCTCGATGCGGGCGCCGACGATTACCTGACCAAGCCGTTCGGCGTGTCCGAACTGCGCGCGCGGATCCGTGCGCAACTGCGCCGGCGCAACCAGGGCGGCGCGAACGAGTCGCCGAAGGTGACCTTCGGCACCGTGACCGTCGATCTCGCGCTGCGCCAGGTGTGGCGCGACAACGAGATCGTGCACCTGACGCCGCTCGAATACCGGCTGCTCGCGACGCTCGTGCGGCACGCGGGACGCGTGCTCACGCACCGCCAGCTGCTGCGCGACGTGTGGGGGCCGTCGCACGTCGAAAGCCACCACTATCTGCGCATCTACATGGCGCACCTGCGCCAGAAGCTCGAGCGCGACCCGGCGCAGCCCGAGTACATCGTGACCGAGACGGGCGTCGGTTACCGGCTGGTCGGCGCCGCATGACGGGCGTAGCCGGGGCGCAACGGCGCCCGTGCGCGTGACGTCGCGTGCCGGCACGGTTGCGCCGGCGCGACAGTCTCGCGGCCGGCGCGCGCGTTGCACACCCGGCGCTCATTCCCCGTTATCCTGACCGTTCCGCGAACGAAAACGAGGAGCGTGCAATGTCCGTCCGTCTGGTCGTCATCTGTGCGCTGGCGCTTGCCGCGTCTGGCGCGTTCGCCCAACCGCTGCCGCCCGGGCAGCAACCGTCGTCGCAGCAGCAGGCGATGGCCAATCCCGCGTCGGTCAATTGCGCCAAGCTCGGCGGCCGCCACACGACCCGCAACCTGTCGAGCGGGCAGGTCGGCATGTGCGTGTTCAAGGATGGCCGCGTGTGCGAGGAGTGGGCGTTGTACCGCGACGACCGCTGCGTCGCCGGCGTCACGCCGAAGCGCGTGTCGAACTGACCGGGCCTGGCCGATCGTGCCCCCGATCGGCCGCCGGCCACGCGCCGCGTCCGTAAGCATCTTGTTATACTCGGCGCCGCCCGGGGACGACCCCGGGTCATTCGCTTCAACGGGGACGGCCCCATCCGATACGGAGTACGTCGAGATGGCGTGGGTATTGTTGTTCATTGCCGGTTTGCTGGAAGTGGCCTGGGCGGCCGGCATGAAATCGTCGGACGGCTTCACGAAGCTCGGTCCGTCGGTGTTTACGATCGTGACGGCGCTGGCCAGCTTCGGGCTGCTCGCGGTCGCGATGCGCCAGCTGCCGCTCGGCACCGCGTACGCGGTGTGGACGGGCATCGGCGCGGTCGGTGCGTTCGTGTTCGGCATCGTGATGATGGGCGAGGCGCTGACCGTCGCGCGCGTCGCGAGCGCCGTGCTGATCGTCGCGGGGCTGATCGGCCTCAAGCTGTCGTCGGCTGCCTGACGAGGGCGTCCCGGTGCGCACGCGCCCGGTGCCGCACTGCGGAATTGCGCCGGCCGCCCATCTAGCCTGTCTATAATGGAACGCATTCGGGCCTGAATACCGTCGTGCTTCTCGCGGCACGTGGTGCCGGTCGCCACGCGCCGCGCGGCCGGTCTGTCCGACCCGATCCGATCAATCGGCAAATCGCACGGAAAGTGCAAGGAGAGGGCCATGATCGAAGCCATTTCGCTCGGCGCGGGGCTCGCGTGGGCGAGCGGCCTGCGCCTGTACCTGACCGTGCTGATCGCCGGCGTGCTGGCGCGGTTCGGCTGGCTCCACCTGCCCGACACGCTGGCCGTCCTGATGTCGCCGTGGGTCATCGGCGCCGCGGCCGTGCTCACCGTCACCGAATTCCTTGCCGACAAGATCCCCGCGTTCGACTCGCTGTGGGATGCCGTGCACACCTTCATCCGCATTCCGGCCGGCGCCGTGCTCGCGGCCGGCGCGCTCGGCCATGCCGATCCGACCGTGCTCGCGGTCGCAGGGCTCGCCGGCGGCTCGCTCGCCGGTGCCGCGCACGTGGCGAAGGCCGGCACGCGCGCGATGATCAACCTGTCACCCGAACCGATTTCGAACTGGATCGCGTCGTCGACCGAGGACGGCCTCGTGGTCGGCGGGCTCGTGCTCGCGTTCTTCGTTCCGCTCGCGTTCCTCGTGCTGCTTGCCGCCTTCATCGCGGCGTCCGCGTGGGCGCTTCCGCGCCTGTGGCGCGGTGTCTCGGGCGGCTTTCGCGGGATGGCGAACCACATGGTGTCGCGGCTCAACTCGATCGGGGGGAAGCGCGATTGAAGGGGCGGCAACCCGCGGCGCAGCCGCCGGCCGGGCACCCCGGCCATGAGGTGAACGCGCATGCCGGCCGCTTCGGCCTGCGCGACCTGTTCCGCCAGGCCGCCCGCATGACCGCGCGCGACTGGCGCGCGGGCGAGTTGACGCTGCTCGTCCTTGCACTGGTGCTCGCGGTCGCGGCGCTGACGAGCGTCGGCTTCCTCGCCGATCGGCTGCGCCAGGGGCTCGAGCGCGACGCGCGCCAGATGCTCGGCGCCGATTTCGTCGTGCGGGCCGATCGCCCCGTCGATCCGTCGTTCGACCAGCAGGCCCGCGCGCTCGGCCTGCATACTGCGACGACCGCCATCTTCCCGAGCATGATCGCGTCCGCCACGGGTGGGCAGGCGACCGACGCGGCGCCGTCGCGCCTCGCGGCCGTGAAGGCCGTGTCGCCCGGCTATCCGTTGCGTGGCGCGGTCGAGATCCTGCCGGCCGGCGCGGCCACCGCGCAGAAGGCGGCCGCGATTCCCGCGCCCGGCACCGTATGGGCCGATCCGGCGCTGCTCGATGCGCTGCACCTGAAGACGGGCGATACGGTGCGCGTCGGGCTGCGCACGTTCACGGTCGCAGCATCGATCTCCCGCGAGCTCGATCGCGGGTTTTCCTTCGTCAATTTCTCGCCGCGGCTGATGATGCGCGCGGACGAGCTGGCCGCGACGGGGCTCACGGGTTATGGCAGCCGTGTCACGTACCGGCTGCTGGTTGCCGGCGACCAGCAGGCCGTCGCACGCTTCGAGGCGTATGCGCACGCACGTGTCGACGGCGGGAAGCTGCGCGGCGTCGGTCTCGAGTCGTTGCAGGAAGGGCAGCCGCAGGTGCGGCAGACGCTGGATCGCGCACGCCACTTCCTGACGCTCGTCGCGCTGCTCACCGCGCTGCTCGCGGCGGTCGCGATCGCGATGGCCGCGCAGCGCTACATGCGGCGCCACCTCGATGGCTGCGCGACGATGCGCTGCCTCGGCGTGAGCCGCCGCACGCTCGGCGCGCTGTTCGCACTCGAATTCGCCGGCATCGGGATCGTGTCCGGCGCTGCCGGCGCGGTGCTTGGCTATGGCGGCCACTGGGCGTTGCTGGCCGCGCTCGGCGGCCTGATCGACGTGGTGCTGCCGCCCCCCACGCCGTGGCCGGCGTTGATCGGCATGGGCGCCGCGCTCGTGTTGCTGCTCGGTTTCGCGCTGCCGCCGCTCGTGCCCCTCACGCGCGT
>NZ_JAAGPC010000133.1:0-23497 GCF_017104595.1 Burkholderia sp. Tr-20390
TAGGAAGCGGGGCCGGATCGGGGCGCGGGACTTGCGAGTTCGCGGCTGCGCGCGCAAGGCTGGCGGTGCTGCCGGTCGTCGGCGGCGGCATCGCGCTGGCCGGCGTGATCGGCGCGGGCGGTGTCGGCATGCTGCGCTGGGGCGCGGCCGGCTTCAACCAGCCCGACGGCGCAACAGGTTCCACGTGCGGGCGCGCAGGCGTGCTGCTGCGCGGCTTCGGCCGCGCCTGCGGGTCGGGTTTCCACAGCGTCGGGCGCGAATACCGGCCGTTCTGGCGGGGCGCCATCGAATTGACGGTATGCGCGGTGGTCGGCTGGACGATGTCGTCGTCGCGATGCAATGCGCTGCGCGGCAGGTCGGCGATGCCGCGCGCTTCGTCGTCACTGACGTCGCGCGCCAGCTTGACGCCGAACGACGTATCGACCCACGCGGCGAACTGCCGCCAGCCGATGCCGGTCAGCCAGGGCAGCCCGGCGAAGAACAGCATGACCATCGCGACCGGCGTACCGATCGGGCCGAGCACGTGGGCGAAGCCTGCCGAGAACGCATGGCCGAGCGCGTTCGTGTCGGGGCCCGACAGCGGGCTCGTCAGCGTGCAGCTTGCCACGAACACCGCGGCGAAGCCGAGCCACAGACGGATCGAGCCGCGGCCGGCAAGCCCGACACCGCCAGGCAGCATCGCCTGCACGAGACGCCAGAAGAGAAGGAGGAACCAGACGGCGGAGATGCCGAACCAGCCGAAGACAACCGTGTGCATGCTTTGAAACAGGAGTGGGGAGGGGCGCGCGTGGCGCGACCCGCCGAGTTTAACCGGCCGGCGAACAAGACTCTAACGCGGCGTGCATCCGATATACGCCGCGCGACGCGTGTGCGCGGCACGCGCGCGTGGCGCGCCACGCGAAGGCGGTCGGTCGGCCTTCGCGCGCGCCGTGCATCAGGGGCTCCGGTGCGTGAAGGTCAACGTTGCGCCGGACGTGGTCACGATCTGCAATTGCTGCGGCTCGCGCATCTGCACACCGGTCTTGTCGACGTGGGCGAGTGCGTCGAGGTACGCGGTTTCGAGCTGGCCGCCGAGCGTATTCGGGCAGGCCATTCGCGTGCCGGCGAGCGGCCCGAAGCTCAACAGGCCGTTCTTGATCGCGTAGGTGCCCATGTAGCGGTTGCAGCCCGAAAACCCGCTGGCGCGCCGGATGCCCGAGTCGGTCGACAGCGCGAGCTTGATCGGCTCGCCGTTGTCGCCGTGCGGGATCGCGCGCTGCGTGCCGTCGGCATTCAGCCAGCTGGTGAGTTCCCAGCTCGTGTCGTCGAGCAACTGGACTGCGGCCGGGTTGTACGGGTCGGGTGCGGGGGCGGCGGAATCGGGGTGGGTCGGCATCGCGCAGGCGGCGAGAAGCGTGGCAAGCGTCAACGCGCAGAGCGGCGCGCGCAACGGACGAAGCAGGCCGGTGCGTGCGCGTGCGGCGGCGGACAGGTGGGACATGAGCCTCGTTCCTCATCGGATTCTGATCAAGGCGTAAGAGTAACGCACCCGCCCCGCGGCAGGCGAGCCGACACTTCACGCGTGAAAACGTTCGCAGCCTGCTCGCGAGCGGCCCGCGGCCGGTTGCCGGCACGGCGAAACGCGCAAAACCGGCGACGTGGCGCGTGTTAACATCGGAGCCGTTTTCGTCCTCCACCAGAAGCGGGTAATCACATGCAGATCGGTCAGCGGCTCGGTACGCCGCTCTCACCCTCGGCCACGCGCGTCATGCTGCTCGGCGCCGGCGAACTCGGCAAGGAAGTCATCATCGCGTTGCAGCGGCTCGGCGTCGAAGTCGTCGCGGTCGACCGCTATCCGGACGCACCGGGCCACCAGGTCGCGCATCGCGCGCACGTGATCGACATGACGGACGCCGCCGCGCTGCGCGCGCTCGTCGAAGCCGAACGCCCGCACCTGATCGTGCCGGAAATCGAGGCGATCGCGACCGACGCGCTCGCGGCGATCGAGGCGGCCGGCCTTGCCGAAGTGATCCCGACCGCGCGCGCGACGCAGCTCACGATGAATCGCGAAGGAATCCGCCGGCTCGCGGCCGAGGAGCTCGGCCTGCCGACTTCGCCGTATGCGTTCGCGGATTCGTTCGAGGCGTTCAGCGCGGCGATCGCGAAGATCGGCATGCCGTGCGTCGTCAAGCCCGTGATGTCGTCGTCGGGCAAGGGGCAGTCGGTCGTGAAGACCGAGGCCGACGTGAAGCCGGCGTGGGACTACGCGATGGCGGGCGGGCGTGTGAACCACGGCCGCGTGATCGTCGAGGGCTTCGTCGATTTCGACTACGAGATCACGCAGCTCACCGTGCGCGCGATCGATCCGGCGACGAACGCCACGCGCACCTATTTCTGCGAGCCGGTCGGCCACGTGCAGGTCGCGGGCGACTACGTCGAATCGTGGCAGCCGCAGCCGATGAGCGCGGTGGCGCTCGAGAAGTCGCGCGAGATCGCGCACAAGGTCACCGAGGCGCTCGGCGGGCGCGGGATGTTCGGCGTCGAGTTGTTCGTGCGCGGCGACGACGTGTGGTTCTCCGAGGTGAGCCCGCGGCCGCACGATACGGGCCTCGTCACGCTCGCGTCGCAGCGTCAGTCGGAATTCGAGCTGCACGCGCGTGCGATTCTCGGGCTGCCGGTTGATCCGGCGCTCGGTACGCCGGCCGCGTCGGCCGTGATCTACGGCGGGCTCGACGAGCGCGGGATCGCGTTCGAGGGCGTGCGCGACGCGCTTGCCGTGCCGGGCGCCGACCTGCGCCTGTTCGGCAAGCCGGAAAGTTTCGCGAAGCGGCGCATGGGCGTCGCGCTGGCGACCGGCGCGACCGTCGACGAAGCCCGCGAACGCGCGAAGCGTGCCGCCGCGGCCGTCCGGCCCGTGTCGGCCCGCTGACGTAATCAGGAGAGGACGATGACGCCGAAGTGGCTGCGTATCGGAAAGCTGGCCGCCGCGCTGGCGCTTGCAGTGAACCTCGCGGGTTGCGGGCTCGCGGCCGCACCGTGCCGGGTGGCCTCGGCCGGGCTCAAGATCGTGCCGCTCGTCGGTCATGTCGCGGCCGCACCGACCGACGCGTGTGCCGACGTCATCGATCCCTGAGCACGCTACCCGACCCGATCGCCAACAATAATCACGCGCCCCGCGAGGGCGCGTTTCCACCCGTCTCGTGAGAGGACCTGCATGATCCGCCAAACCCTCGCCGCGCTCGCGCTCGCCGGCACGGCCGTTTCCGTCGCGCATGCCGCGCAGCTGACCGTCGAAGAGATCGACGCCGATTCGCGCCAGTTCACCGTCTACCAGTGCGCGAACCAGAAGCAGCCGGTGCGCGTGTCGTACTGGCTCGCGGGCAATGGCCAGAGCTTCGCGCTCGTGCCGGTCAACGGGAAGCAGATGCTGTTCGTCGACACGGTGTCGGCGTCGGGCGCGCGCTACCAGGCCGGCCGCTATACGTGGTGGACGAAGGGCAAGGAAGCGACGCTGCGCGACGAGATCGCCGACCAGAGCTCGCCGCCGCTGCTGGGCGACTGCGTACAGGTCGAGAAGAAAAAGAAGAAGGGCTGAGCGCCGGGCGGGAACGTGGATCGTGCTGACGGTGCCGGCCGGCGGCCGGCTCCCGGGCCTGACGGCCGGATACGCGGCCTGGCCGCGGGCGATCGGGGATCAGACCCCTGAAATCATCCGCTGGCCCATCGGGCTAGTCCGATCGGGGCATCCGTCTGCCGCGCGGGCTTGCCCGGGCCTGCCGCGCGAACCGCCGTCGTGGCCGTTCGCCGCGTTGTCACGGACAGATGGCCGCGCAGTGCTACAATACGCCCCTTTCCGCCGGCATTCGCGCCGAACGGAGTCCGCACGGCCTGGCGTCCAGCGTTCACATTGAACCGGTCCCAAGCGCCAGAGCGGCGCCGCGCGGCGCGCCGCGGCTCCGTCTATTTCCGAATTGTGATGAGCGCAGGCCCGGCTGGCCTGACGCACGATGTCCCCGCCGCGCCTTTTGAGCGAAACGCCACCATGTCCGATTCTGTCGCCAAGCCCGTCGACGCAACCTTCGATCAATTCGGCCTTGCCGCCGATATCCTGAAAGCCATTGCGGAGCAGGGCTATACGACGCCGACGCCGATCCAGGCGCAGGCCATTCCGGTCGTGCTCGCCGGCCGCGACGTCATGGGCGCCGCGCAAACGGGCACCGGCAAGACCGCGAGTTTCTCGCTGCCGATCATCCAGCGCCTGCTGCCGCAGGCCAACACGAGCGCGTCTCCGGCGCGTCACCCGGTGCGTGCGCTGATCCTCACGCCGACCCGCGAACTCGCCGACCAGGTTGCCGCGAACGTGCACGCGTATGCGAAGCACACGCCGCTGCGCAGCGCGGTCGTGTTCGGCGGCGTCGACATGAACCCGCAGTCGGCAGAGTTGCGCCGCGGTGTCGAGATCCTGATCGCGACGCCGGGCCGCCTGCTCGACCACGTGCAGCAGAAGACGGCGAACCTCGGCCAGGTGCAGATCCTCGTGCTCGACGAAGCCGACCGGATGCTCGACATGGGCTTCCTGCCCGACCTGCAGCGCATCCTGAACCTGCTGCCGAAGGAACGCCAGACGCTGCTGTTCTCGGCCACCTTCTCGGGCGAAATCAAGAAGCTCGCGTCGACCTACCTGCGTAACCCGCAGACGATCGAAGTCGCGCGCAGCAACTCGACGAACGCGAACGTCACGCAGATCGTCTACGACGTCGCCGAAGGCGACAAGCAGGCGGCCGTCGTGCAGCTGCTGCGCGATCGCGGTCTCAAGCAGGTGATCGTGTTCTGCAACAGCAAGATCGGCGCAAGCCGGCTTGCGCGCAATCTCGAGCGCGACGGCGTGGTCGCGTCGGCGATCCACGGCGACAAGACGCAGATCGAGCGGATGCAGGCGCTCGACGCGTTCAAGCGCGGCGAGATCGAGGCGCTGGTCGCGACCGACGTGGCCGCGCGCGGCCTCGACATCGCCGAACTGCCGGCCGTGATCAACTTCGATCTGCCGTTCAGCGCGGAAGACTACGTGCACCGGATCGGCCGTACCGGCCGTGCGGGTGCGACGGGCGACGCGCTGTCGCTGTGCAGCCCGAACGAGCGCAAGCAGCTCGCCGATATCGAGAAGCTGATCAAGCGTCCGCTCGAAGTGCAGACGCTCGCGCTCGACAAGCCGGCGCGCCATCGTCACGACGAGCGCGGCAACGACCGCGGCGGCGATCGCAACAGCGAGCGCGGTGGCGAGCGCGGCGGTGAACGAGGCGGCCGTCGCGATCGCGACGAGCATCGCGGTGCATCGGGGCGCCGTCCGGGCGGTTCCGAGCGCGGTCATCACCGTCGCCACGAAGCGCCGGTCGACGATTTCTTCCTGAAGCCGTACGAGCCGTCGGCGCCGGCGAAGCAGCAAGACGACGCGCAGCCTGCGCAGCAGCCCGAGAAGAAGGGGCCGAAGCGTCAGGTCGCCGCACTGCTCGGCGGGTTCGGGATGCCGCGCAAGCCGTCGGCGTAAGCCGGGCGGGCGTGACGGCGCAGCGCGCGCTGCTGCAGAAGCGGGTGCATGCGATGAGCATGTGCCCGTTTTTCATTGGGGCTGCGGTTTGATGGGGGAGGCGGGCGCGTGGCGTCGGCGGGGGCGAGACAGTCGGCATCCGGCTTAGGCTCGGTCGCCGCGACATCGGCGCGCTGGCCGTGCGTCAGCCGGCCTGAGGCACGAAGCGCCTCGCCCATGCGGCGGTGGCGGCGGCGTAGAACGTATCGAGGGTCGTGCCTGCGAGCGTGCCGTCGGGCGCGAGGCCCAGGTGCGCGGCCGCGGCCTGCAGCGCCGGCAGCGGATCGTCGCGTTCGAGCGCGGTCGCGCCCGTCTGCTTGCTGAGCTTCTCGCCGTTCGCATCGACGACGACGGGCACGTGCAGGTATTGCGGCGTCGGCACGTCGAGGCAGTGCTGCAGGTGAATCTGGCGAGCGGTCGAGTCGAGCAGGTCGGCGCCGCGCACGACGTGCGTGATGTGCGCATCGGCATCGTCGACGACGACCGCGAGCTGGTAGGCCCATTGGCCGTCCGCGCGCTTCAGCACGAAATCGCCGACTTCGGTCGCGAGGTTCTGCGATTGCGTGTGCTGCCAGCGATCGTCGAACGTGACGATCGCGTCGTCGCCGTCCGGCACGCGCAGCCGCCACGCGCGCGCGGGCTTGCCGTGCAGGCCGGTGCGGCAGGTGCCCGGGTACGCGAGCGTCGTATGGCGCTCGTGCGCGGCGCGCAGCGAATCGGCGATTTCCTTGCGCGTGCAGCCGCACGGATAGACGAGCCCGGCCGCGACGAGCCGTTCGAGCGCGGCCGTATACGCGGCATCGCGCGTGCTTTGCCAGACGGGCGGCTCGTCGGGCGTCATGCCGAAATGCGCGAGCGTCGCGAGGATGTCGTCGGCGGCGCCCGGCACCGTGCGCGGGCCGTCGAGATCCTCGATGCGTACGAGCCATGCGCCGCCGTGTGCGCGTGCGTCGAGCCAGCTCGCGAGTGCACCGACCAGCGACCCGAAATGCAGCGGGCCGGTGGGCGACGGCGCGAAGCGGCCGCGATAGCCGGTCATCGGGGCGCGGGGCAGTGCGCGCTTACGCGGCGCTGGCCGCCGGTGCGCAGGCCGGGCACGACTTGCCGGGCACGTAGCTCGGCGACTGTTGCGCGTCCGGCGTGACGACCGCGCGGCACGCGAAGCACGTGACGTTCTCGGTGGGCTGGAGCTGCGGATTCAGCGCGGTGCGGTAGTCGAACACGAAGCAGTCGCCGTGATAGTGCGCGCCGCCGACTTCCTCGAAGTACTTCAGGATCCCACCTTCGAGCTGGTACACGTTCTCGATGCCGATTTCCTTCATGTGGATCGCGGCTTTCTCGCAGCGGATGCCGCCCGTGCAGAACGACACGACCGTCTTGCCTTCGAGGTCGGCACGGTTCGCGTCGATCACTTCGGGGAATTCGCTGAACTTGTCGATCCGGTAGTCGAGCGCGTCGTCGAACGTGCCGACGTCGACTTCGAACGCGTTGCGCGTGTCGAGCATCACGACCGGGCGGCCCGTGTCGTCGTGGCCGCGATCGAGCCACGTCTTCAGCGTGCGCGCGTCGACGAACGGCGCGCGGCCGAGTTCCGGCTTGATCGCCGGCTTCTTCATCGTGATGATTTCGCGCTTCAGGCGCACGAGCATGCGGCGGAACGGCTGCGAGTCGGACAGGCTCTCCTTGAACTGCAGCGACGCGAACTTGCCCTCGAACAGCGGATCGTGGCGGATGTAAGCGATGAATGCGTCGGCGGCTTCGCGCGTGCCGGCGATGAACAGGTTGATGCCTTCCGGCGCGAGCAGGATCGTGCCGCGCAGGCCGAGTTCGTTGCAGCGGGCGGTGACGAGCGGGCGCCATTGCTCGTTCGCGTCGAGCGACACGAAGTGGTAGGCGGCGAGGTTGACGATGGTCATGATGGTCCGACGGGAAAACGGCCGCACGGCGGCCCGCAAAAAAGGGTGCGAAGCCGGGGCGTGGATTCGAAAAGCCGTATTATCCCGCAAACCGCGCCCGGGCCGGCACCCTGCCGTTTGGCCAGCCGCGCGACGTGCGGTCGCGCGCATCGGCCGAACGGCCAGCGCGGGGATTTTTTGGGCAGCCTGCGCGGCGGGGCGGCTACAATAGCGCCCATGTCAGATCCCCGCTTCGTCCATCTTCGCGTTCACTCCGAATTCTCGATTGCCGACGGCATCGTGCGCATTGACGACATCGTCAAGGCGGCGGCCGCGGACGGTCAGGGCGCGCTCGCGCTCACCGATCTCGGCAACGCATTCGGCCTCGTTCGTTTCTACCAGGAAGCCCGCGGCAAGGGCATCAAGCCGATCGCCGGTTGCGACGTCTGGATCGCCAATCCGGACGACCGCGACAAGCCGTCGCGGCTGCTGCTGCTCGTCAAAGACAAGGTCGGCTACCTGAATCTGTGCGAGCTGCTGTCGAAGGCGTGGCTCACGAACCAGTACCGCGGCCGTGCGGAGCTGGACGCGAGCTGGCTCGACGGCGAGCTCTCGAAAGGGCTGCTCGCGCTGTCGGGCGCGCAACAGGGCGATATCGGGCTCGCGCTTGCCGCGGGCAACGAAGAAGCCGCGCGCCGTCACGCCGAGCGCTGGGCGAAGGTGTTCCCGGGCGGCTTCTACATCGAGCTGCAGCGTTACGGCCAGCCGGGCGCCGAGGCGTACATCCAGCAGGCCGCGACGCTCGCCGCGGCGCTGAAGCTGCCGGTCGTCGCGACGCACCCGACGCAGTTCATGACCGACGACGATTTCACCGCGCACGAGGCGCGCGTGTGTATCTCGGAAGGCGACATCCTCGCGAACCCGCGGCGCCAGAAGCGTTTCACGACCGACCAGTATTTCCGCACGCAGGACGACATGGTCGCGCTGTTCGCCGACCTGCCGTCGGCGATCGCGAACACGGTCGAAATCGCGAAGCGCTGCAACCTGAAGCTCGAGCTCGGCAAGCCGAAACTGCCGCTGTTCCCGACGCCGGACGGCATGTCGCTCGACGACTACCTGGTCCAGCTGTCGAAGGAAGGGCTCGAGACCCGTCTCGCGCAGCTGTATCCGGTCGAGGCCGAGCGCGACGCGCAGCGTGACACGTATTACAAGCGCCTCGAATTCGAGTGCGGGACCATCACGAAGATGGGCTTCCCGGGCTACTTCCTGATCGTCGCGGACTTCATCAACTGGGCGAAGAACAACGGCGTGCCGGTCGGCCCGGGCCGCGGCTCGGGCGCCGGTTCGCTGGTCGCGTACGCGCTCGGCATTACCGACCTCGACCCGCTGCGCTACAACCTGCTGTTCGAGCGCTTCCTGAACCCGGAACGCGTGTCGATGCCCGACTTCGACATCGACTTCTGCCAGCATGGCCGCGACCGCGTGATCCAGTACGTGAAGGAGAAGTACGGCGCGGACGCCGTGTCGCAGATCGCCACGTTCGGCACGATGGCCGCGAAGGCGGCCGTGCGCGACATCGGCCGCGTGCTCGACCTCGGGTACATGTTTACCGACGGCATCGCGAAGCTGATCCCGTTCAAGCCGGGCAAGCACGTGACGATCGCCGATGCGATGAAGGAAGAGCCGCAACTGCAGGAGCGCTACGACCACGAGGACGAGGTGCACCAGCTGCTCGATCTCGCGCAGCGCGTCGAGGGCCTCACGCGTAACGTCGGGATGCACGCGGGCGGCGTGCTGATCGCGCCCGGCAAGCTGACCGATTTCTGCCCGCTGTACACGCAGGGCGACGACGGCGGCGTGGTCAGCCAGTACGACAAGGACGACGTCGAAGCCGTCGGCCTCGTGAAGTTCGACTTTCTGGGCCTCACGACGCTGACGATCCTCGACTGGGCCGAGCGCTACATCCGCCGCCTTGATCCGTCGAAGGCCGACTGGTCGCTCGCGCAGGTGCCGCTCGACGATCCCGCGTCGTTCCAGATCCTGAAGAAGGCCAACACGGTCGCGGTGTTCCAGCTGGAAAGCCGCGGGATGCAGGGCATGCTGAAGGATGCGCAGCCTGATCGCTTCGAGGACATCATCGCGCTCGTGTCGTTGTACCGTCCGGGCCCGATGGACCTGATCCCGAGCTTCTGCGCACGGAAGCATGGCCGCGAGAAGGTCGAGTATCCGGATCCGCGCGTCGAACCCGTCCTGAAAGAGACCTACGGCATCATGGTCTATCAGGAGCAGGTGATGCAGATGGCGCAGATCATCGGCGGCTACTCGCTCGGCGGCGCGGACTTGCTGCGTCGCGCGATGGGCAAGAAGAAGCCCGAGGAGATGGCCAAGCACCGCGAGATCTTCGCCGAGGGTGCGGCGAAGAACGGCCTCACGCGCGAGAAGTCCGACGAGATCTTCGACTTGATGGAGAAGTTCGCGGGCTACGGCTTCAACAAGTCGCACGCGGCCGCCTATGCGCTGCTCGCGTACTACACCGCGTGGCTGAAGGCGCACCATCCGGCCGAATTCATGGCGGCCAACATGACGCTCGCGATGGACGACACCGACAAGGTGAAGATCCTGTTCGACGATTGCGTCGTGAACAACCTCGTCGTGCTGCCGCCCGACATCAACGCTTCGCATTACCGCTTCGAGCCGGTCGCCGAAGCCGACGGCAAGCGCTCGCGCACGATCCGCTACGGCCTCGGCGCGGTGAAGGGCAGCGGCCAGAACGCGATCGAGGAAATCCTGCGCGCCCGCGAGGAAAAGGCGTTCACCGACCTGTTCGACTTCTGCGAGCGGATCGACCGGCGCGTCGTCAACCGCCGCACGGTCGAGGCGCTGATCCGTGCCGGCGCGTTCGATTCGCTGAACACGAACCGTGCGCAGCTGATCGCGTCGGTGCCGCTGGCGATGGAAGCGGCCGACCAGGCCGAGGCGAACGCGATGCAGGCCGGCCTGTTCGACATGGGCGCCGAGTCGCCGCACGCGCATGCGCTCGTCGACGAGCCCGCGTGGGACGACAAGCGCCGCCTGCAGGAAGAGAAGGGCGCGCTCGGCTTCTACCTGTCCGGCCATCTGTTCGACGCGTATCGCGACGAGGTGCGCCGCTTCGTGCGGCAGAAGGTCGGCGACCTGAAGGAAGGGCGCGACAAGCTCGTGGCCGGCATCATCGCGTCGCTGCGCACGCAGATGACCCAGCGCGGCAAGATGCTGATCGCGCTGCTCGACGATGGCTCGGGGCAGTGCGAGATCACGATCTTCAACGAGCAGTTCGAGGCGAACAAGGCGCTGTTCAAGGAAGACGAGCTGCTGATCGTGCAGGGGCAGGCGCGCAACGACGCGTTCACGGGCGGCATCCGCTTCACGGCCGATACCGTGATGGATCTCGAGCGCGCGCGCAGCCGCTATGCGCAGGCCGTCCGGCTGACGATGAACGGCAACGCCGACGCGGCCGCATTGCGCCGCGTGCTCGAGCCGCACGTGTCGAAGGACGATCCGGCGGCAAACGTGGTCGACGCACCGGCGCCGCGCGGCGGCGGGCGCGATGGCGGTCGTCGCCCGCAGGCGCCGCTGCCGAACGGGCTTGCGGTGCAGGTCCACTACAGCAACGCGCGGGCGCAGGGTGAAATGCGCCTCGGCGACGCATGGCGCGTGAAGCCGAGCGACGTGCTGCTCGCGGAGCTGCGCGCGACGTTCGACGGCAGCGTCGTCGAAATCACGTACTGATCGCGCCTACGCCGAACGGCTGTCGCGCCATGCGGCCCGTCGCATCGCCATCGGGCGGTGCGGCGGGCCGTTTTTGCAGGTTCACGCCAGCGGGTCTTGGGCTCGCCATCCGGACGCTATACAATCCGGCGCTAGCCGCACGAACGCGGCGCTGACCGCCGCTTGTCCGGCGGATTGCGCCGGTATCGCGCACATAAGCGGGGGCGGATCCGTGCGGCGAGCCGCGATAGGCGACCAGGCCGTCCCGGAACCGGATGCCGTGAAATGGCTCGTCGCGACGACAAAAACTGACAGTCTCCACATGACCATGGCCAATGTGAACCCGACGCAGCGGATCCTCGTGATCCGGATCGATTTTCTGGGCGACATGCTGTGCACGACGGCGTTTCTCCGCGCGCTGAAGGAGCGCTGGCCCGGCGCGGAACTCCATGTGGTCGCGAACCGCTACAACGCGGCCGCGCTGGACGGAAACCCGGACGTCGACACGATCCACACCTACGTCTATAGCCGACAATGCGAGCGCAACGACCGTCCCGGGCGGATGCGCGCGTTCTTCGACCGGCTGCGGCTGGTACGTCGCCTGCGTCGCTTGCGGTTCGACCTCGTGGTCGTGCCGAACGGCGGCATGCATCGCAGCAGCATGCAGTTCGCGCGCCAGATCGGCGCGAAGGATTGCCGCTGGCACGATGCCGAGACGGAATTCGACGATCGCAAGCCCGAGCATGTCGCCGAGCGGCCGATGTGCCACGAGGCGTTGTCGGGTTTCCGGCTCGTACCCGAACTCGGCCGCGCCGACGTCGACCGCCTCGCGTTGTCGGTTCATCCCGACCGCGCGTTGCAGGACGCGTGGTACCGGCTGCTCGGCGCACGCACGAAGCCGCGCGTCGGGTTGTTCGTCACGAACAAGGCGGTCGAGCGCCGCTGGCCGGCCGATCGTTGGCGCGACCTCGCCGAGCGCCTCGCGCCGCATGCCGACGTGATCGTGTTCCGCGACCCGGCCGTCCGCCATGCCCCCGAGGACGACTCGTGGCGCGACGTGTGCGCGCGCCATGTTGCGCCGTCGTCGGTCGCCGAGCTGGTGGCCGCGGCGAGCCTGCTCGATGTGATCGTCTCCGCCGACAGCGCCCCCGTGCACCTCGCGTCGGCGCTCGGCGTGCCCGTCGCCGCGCTGTTCGAGGACCGTCCCGAGAAATACCTGCGCTGGCATCCGCTCGGTGTGCCGCACGTGATCGTGCGCGCCGGCGCGACCGTCGATGCGATCGGCGTCGACGCGGTCGAGCGTGCGGTGAATCACCTGCTGCCGCAGGCCACCCATCGCGACGAACGGTTGGCCGACGCAGCACACACTCAGCCCGCGGCTGCCGCTGCGGCGCCGGTGATCATGACCATCGCTTCGTAGCGCCGCGGGTATCGCAGGGCACCGCGTACGCCACCGGCGCACGGGTGCGCCTGCCGCGCGGCACCTCGCGAGCGGGGCCGCATCAGGCTGACCGGACGGCCGATTCGCCATGTCGCGCCGGCTGCTGCAAAATCCTGTACATTGCCAGCCTTGTTCAGCCAGCCAGACACACCCGCCGTGGCCCTGTTTTCTTCCGCCCGCCCGCCCAGAACCATCCTCGTTGCCGCGCCGCGCCGTATCGGCGACGTGCTGCTGACGACGCCGCTCGTCCGTTCGCTGAAGGCCCGCTGGCCTGAAGCGCAGATCGACATGCTGGTGTTTCGCGGCACCGAAGGCGTGCTCGAGCACAATCCGGACGTGCGGCGCGTGATCGTCGTCGCGCAACGCGCGGGCTTTCGCGAGCGGCTGCGCGACGCGCTGTCGATGTGGCGCCGCTACGATCTCGCGTGCGCGGCGCTGAGCTCCGACCGGCCGCGCTTCTACAGCTGGTTCGCGGGCCGCAAGCGGGTGGGCCTCGTCGATCCGAACCGCGTGACGTGGCTCACGCGGATGATGCTGAACGGGATCGCGATCAATCACCACGAATCCGCGCATACGGTCGTCAGCACGCTGGCGCTCGCGCCCGTGATCGGCATCGAGCCGGTGCCCGAGGTCGTCGCGCCCGGCATCGGCGACGATCCGGCGCGGCGCGCGCGCTTCGACGCGTGGCTGGCCGAATCGCCGGCGATCCGCGCCGGCAAGCCGTTGGTCGTGCTGCATCCGTATCCGATGTTCCGTTACAAGCAATGGCGGCTCGACGGCTGGGTCGAGATGATCGGCTGGCTGCGCGAGTGCGGCTTCGCGGTCGCGCTGTCGGGCGGCCCGGCGGACAGCGAGCGCGAGTATGCGGAGCAGGTCGCGGCCGAAGCGGGCGGCGACGTACTGAACCTGGTCGGCCGCCTGACGTTCGGCGAAAGCGCCGAACTCGTGCGGCGCGCACGGCTTTTCATCGGGCCCGACACCGGCGCGACGCACGTCGCGGCCGCGACCGGCACCGACACGATCGCGCTGTTCGGCCCGTCCGACCCCGTGCGCTGGGGGCCGTGGCCGCAGCACTGGCCGGCGACCGAGAATCCGTGGCCGCTGCGCGGCTCGGGGCGGCACGGGAACGTATGGCTGCTGCAGGGGGAGGGCGATTGCGTGCCGTGCCGGCACGAGGGCTGCGAGCGCAAGGTCGACAGCCGCAGCGACTGCCTCGTCAATCTCGGTGCGCAGCGCGTGAAAGCAGCGGCGGCCGAGATGCTCGGGCTGAATCCGCCCGGCCCGGCCGAAGCCGTCGTCGATACGTCGCGACTGCACCGCGCCGGATCCGACTGACGCGCGGGCGACGCGCGTTTTCCGCCGGTTTCAGGCGGCTTGTTTGGCGACGCGCCAGCCGCCCGGCTCGTTTCCGTCGAAGCTCGATCGTGAAGAACGCCGCGGTGGCCGAAGCCGGCCGCCGGCGGAGCGCAGGCCGCTGCGCGTTACGCGCTGCGCCGGATCGCCGACGTTTCGCGCGGCAGCGCCTCGGCGCGCTCGCCGCAGCCGAGCAGGATGCCGGCCAGCAGCACGATCAGGTGCCCTTCGGCGAAATCGAGCAGCAGCGAATTCGCGAGACTGCCGATCGCGAAGATCGCGAGCCAGCCGAGCAGCAGATGCCGCGAGCGCGGATCGAGCGTGCGGCTGCCGCGCGCGATCTGCACGATCAGGTTGATGAACAGCAGCAGGCCGAGCGTGCCGAGCTGCACGGCCATCAGCAGGTATTCGTTGTGCGGATTCGACGTGAGCTGGCCTTCGGCCGCCGTCTTGCCGGCCGCGAGCTTCTCGAACTCGACTTGGAGGCCGCCTGCGCCGTAGCCGATCACGGGGCGCTGGCGATACAGCTCGATCCCCTTCTTGTACCACTCGAGCCGCAACCCGGATGACGTGACCGCGTCGCGCTGATGGTATTGCTGCACTTCCGACGTGACCTCCGCGAGGCGGCCGTTGCGCATCGTACCGACCGCAACGACGAGGGCCACGCCGGCCAGCGCGAGCACGCAAGCGGCGAGCCAGGCGCGCAGCGCCGATTGCTTGCGCAACAGGAGCACGAACCGAATGGCGACGACGAGGATCAGCAGCAGCGCGATGACCTGCCCCGTGCGTCCTTGCAGCATCACGAACACGTTGACGAGCGACCAGACGGCCACGCCGGCATATGCTGCGCGCGACAACGCGTTGCGGGTCGACAGCGCGAGATCGGCCGCCTGATAGAACAGCAGCGCGCCGAACATGCCGGACGCAATATGGTTCTTGAACACCCAGGCGCGAGACGTTGGCAGCGCGCTCGCGTGCGCGGGCCCGATCGCGGTCAGGCCGAGATAGTTGGTCGTCGACAGGAGCAGGATCACGCACAGCGTGACGAACCAGCAGCGCCGCACGATCGGCGCCCAGTTCGATTGACGGAAGGCGAGCACGGCAAAGGGTATCAGCAACAGCTTGTCGTATTTCGCGACCCAGTTCCATGCCTTGTCATGCGGCGCGACCGAGTAGGTAACGCTGGCGGCCAGCGCGGCGAGGATCAGCAGCGCCGCGAGCGAGGCCGGGTCGGTGACCAACGAGCGCAGGTTGCGCCAGAATTCGGGCGAGCTGACGAGTGCGACCGCGAACAGCCCGCAGAACACGTTGGTCAGCGCGGTCGAGACGGGCACCATGCAGAGCGCGGCGACGGCGAATGCGCGGGCGGCGGTCAGGCGCCGCGAGGCGGGAGCGGAAAACGAAAGCATCGGAACCTGTCGAATGGACGAATGCGGCTTGCGTACGTCGTGCTGCGCGCCGCGCGCCCCGGCGGGAGATCCGGGACGAACGGCGCAGAGTATACGCGAAGCAGCGCGCGTTTCCGTGTCGTTTTCGGGGCGCGATCAGCTGAACGCGCGCTTGATCCGCGAGCGCAGCAGCGCGCGCTTCAGGCTGCCTTCCACGGCCGGCGTGTCGAGCGCGACGCGCGTGCCCGCCGGCTCGCCGCGATGCAGGTAGTGGCGGTCGAACGTCGCCTGGGTCATGCCCCATTTGTTCAGGAACTGGCGGCGACCATCGTTCTTGACGATCTTGCCCGTGCTCTTCTGCTGGAAGTGGTAGACGAGGCTGTCGCCGACGCCGATGAAGATCCGGCAGCCGGCATCCCAGAATTTCATCGAGAAGTCGTTGTCGCTGCTCATGCCGGGCGACAGCTCGCTGCTGTAGCCGCCGATCCGGTTCCACCAGTCGCGGTGCACGAGCGTCGGCGGCCAGGTCGAGCCCAGCCAGTCTGCCCGCACGAGCTTCGGAGCCGCCGCGACGAGGCCCGCCGCGTCGAAATGTTCGGCGTCGCGGCCGAAATTGCTGACCACGACGCACGGGTTGCGCGTGTCGACCGGCTCGACCATCGTGCCCGACAGCATGAAGAGGTCGGTCGGCATCTGTTCGATGCGGCGCACGAGCGCCGTGTCCCAGCCGGGGCAGCAGAACATGTCGTCGTTCATGTAGACGACGTAGTCGCGCGTGGCGCGCGCGGCGGCCCAGTTCACCGCGTGGCAGATGCCGATGTTGGTCGGCGACGCGGTGTGCTCGATCCCTTCGCTGCGCACCCAGTCGAGCGTGCCGTCCGAGCCGTCGTTGACGTGCACGATGATCTGGTGGTCGTACGCCGAGTGGCGGCGCAGGCTGTCGACGACGAGCTTGAGGTACGGCAGGTTGTTCCAGGTCGGAATGATGATGGAGAACATGGCGGTCGGATTCGGTAGTCGTCGTGGCGGGCGGCGCGTGGCGCCGCCGGTCGGGCGGGCACGCGCGGCGCGGGCAGCCCGGCATTGTAACGCCGGGCCGGCTCCCTGCCGGGCGTGCGCTCAGCGGGCCCGTTCGTGGCCGAGCTTCAGGAAACGGTAGTACACGGTTTCCGCATTGAACACGGCGATCATGAAGCCGGCGCGGCCATCGAGGAAGCCGCGGCGCAGCACGTAGGTGCGCACGAACGCCCAGGCGCCGCGCGCGAGCGCCTTGCCGAAGCCGCCGCGCTGGCCGGCCGCGCGGCGCTGGCGCGCGCCGGCCGTCGAATAGGCGTCGAGCTTGCGCACGACGGTTTCGAAATCCTCGTACGAGTAGTGCATCAGCTTGCCCGACAGCCGCTGCGCGGCGCCGTCGAACACGAGGCGCTCGTGCACGAGATCGTCCGAGAAGCGCGCGGCGCCGCGCCGGAACAGGCGCGGGATCCAGTCCGGATACCAGCCGCTGTGATGAATCCACTGGCCGCAGAAGCTCGACAGGCGGTCGACCGCATAGACCTGCGCGGCCGGCGCGCGGAGCGTGTCGCGGATCGATTGCGCGAGTTCCGGGGTGACGACTTCGTCGGTATCGAGGGACAGGATCCAGTCGGTGTCGAGCGCGTCGAGCGCGCGGTTCTTCTGCGGGCCGAAGCCCGGCCAGTCGCGCTCGACGATCACGCGCGCGCCGTGCGCCTGCGCGATCGCGACGGTATCGTCGGTGCTGCCGCCGTCGATGACGACGACGTCGTCGGCGAACGACAGCGCGGCCAGGCACTGCGCGAGCCGCGCGGACGCGTTGAGGGCGATGAGGGCGACGCCGA
Organism: Burkholderia sp. Tr-20390; assembly: GCF_017104595.1. Lineage (NCBI taxonomy): Bacteria > Pseudomonadati > Pseudomonadota > Betaproteobacteria > Burkholderiales > Burkholderiaceae > Burkholderia > Burkholderia sp. Tr-20390. Next base: position 17,244 of record NZ_JAAGPC010000133.1, read on the forward strand.
GGGAGGGTTCAGCCATGAAATCGTCGGAAAAGGCGGAGAAAACGGTGAGCGGCAGTATACCCGCGGCCCGGGCGCCGCCCGCATCGGCCAGGACCGTGCCGGCGTGGGCGGTGCGGCTATAATGTTGAGCCCTTTTCGGCACCCGCCCGACAGGGCGAATTCCCGGGCGGCCACGTCCGGGCGCCGCTTCGCGGCTCAAGAAGGATTGCCTTGGAAACCCAGAACACTCTTCGCAAACCGATGGACGGCACGGGCACCTCGCCCGTGACGGTCCTCAAGCGCCTGTGGCCGTACATCCGGCCGCTGATCGGCATCGTGGTGCTCGCCGTGATGACGATGGGCGTCGTCGCGGCCACCGAGGCCGGGATCCCGGCGCTGCTCAAGCCGCTGCTCGACCACGGCTTCGGCTCGCACGGCAGCGACCGCGCGAAATGGTACGTGCCGATGGCCGTGATCGGGCTCGCGCTCGTGCGCGGCGTGTCGCAGTACGCGTCGAATTACCTGCTCAACTACGTGTCGAACCGCATTCTGCTGCAACTGCGGCTCGAGATGTTCCAGCGGATGCTGCACACGGGAGCGTCGTTCTTCCAGCGCGAGACGGCGAGCACGGTGATCAACGCGATCGTGTTCGAGGTCAACCAGATCCTGTCGGTGCTGACCGGCGTGATGGTCACGCTCGTGCGCGATTCGCTGACGGTAATCTTCCTGCTCGGCTACCTGTTCTACCTGAACTGGCGGCTCACGCTGATCGTCGCGGTGATCCTGCCGGGCATCGGCTGGCTCGTCAGCAAGATCAACCGCCGCCTGCGCCGCCTGAACCGCGAGCACCAGACGCTGACCAACGAGCTGTCGTACATCGTCGAGGAGACGGTCGGCGGCTACAAGGTCGTCAAGGTGCACAACGGCGAAGCGTACGAGATGGACCGCTTCACGCAGATGAGCAAGCGCCTGCGCGGCTATGCGATGCGCATGACGATCTCCGGCGGCCTCGCGCAGCCGCTCACGCAGTTCCTCGCGTCGATCGCGCTCGCGGTCGTGATCACGATCGCGGTCGTGCAGTCGTCGAACGACCAGACGACGGTCGGCGGCTTCGTCGCGTTCGTCACGTCGATGCTGCTGGTGATCTCGCCGCTCAAGCACCTGATCGACGTCAACCAGCCGCTGCAGCGCGGGATGACGGCCGCCGAACTGATCTTCGGGCTGATCGACGAACCGGCCGAGCCGCAGGGCGGCGGCCGGCCGCTCGCCCAGGCGCGCGGCGACATCGAGTTCCGCAACGTCACGTTCGACTACGGCGCGGCCGAGCGGCCGACGCTCGACCGTATCTCGTTCAAGATCGCGCCCGGTGAAATGATCGCGCTCGCGGGCCCGTCGGGCAGCGGCAAGACGACGCTCGTGAACCTGCTGCCGCGCTTCTTCGACCCGACCGACGGGGCAATCCTGGTCGACGGCGTGCCGGTGGCCGACTACGACCTCCATGCGCTGCGCGGCCAGATGGCGATGGTCAGCCAGGACGTCGTGCTGTTCAACGACACGATCGCCGCGAACGTCGCGTACGGGCAGACGCCCGACCGCGCGCGCGTGCAGGCCGCGCTCGAGGCCGCGAACCTCGCCGATGCGGTCGCCGCGATGCCCGACGGGCTCGACACGCTCGTCGGCGGCAACGGGATGCGGCTGTCCGGCGGCCAGCGCCAGCGGCTCGCGATCGCGCGCGCGATCTACAAGGACGCGCCGATCCTGATCCTCGACGAAGCGACGTCGGCGCTCGACTCGGAATCGGAGCGCCACGTGCAGGCCGCGCTCGAGCGGCTGATGGAAGGCCGCACGACGCTGGTGATCGCGCACCGGCTGTCGACGATCGAGCGCGCGGACCGCATTCTCGTGCTCGAGGCCGGCAAGATCGTCGAGGAGGGCAGCCACGACGAATTGCTGCGCCACGGCGGCCTCTACGCGCACCTGCACCGGATCCAGTACCAGCAGCAGGCGGCGTAACGCGCGGTCATATGCGCGGTCATGTGGCCCCGCGATACCGTGTGCTAGTCTTCATCGGGCAGTCCGAGTGGTTTCGTTCGACGTGACAACACGGAGGGAAGGCACGATGAAGAAGATGCACGGAATGATGCTGGCTGCGCTGATTGCGGCGGGTTTCGCCGCGCCGGCCGCGATGGCGCAGGATCACGACCACCACGACGACCAGGGCGGCCATGGCATGCAGCGCGGCCACGGCCCGAAACACATGCCGCCCGGCCAGATGCGCCATGAGGACGACGTGCCGCCGCGCTGGGCCGACCAGCCGCGCCGCGAATGGCACAAGGGCGACCGGCTTCCGCCCGAGTTCCGCGATCGCCAGTACGTGATCGACGACTGGCGCGGCTATCGCCTGAGCCCGCCGCCGCGCGGCTATCAATGGGTCGGCGTCGGCGGGGATCACCTGCTGGTGCAGATCGGTTCCGGCATCGTGCTGCGGATCGGCAACTGACCTGGCCGATCACCCGGCACGGATCGCGATGCCGCGATGCGCGCCGGGCAACCGGATCAACGCGTCACTTTGCCGCCGCGTGGCGGAACCAGCGGCGCTCGATTTTCGACATCACCCAGCACACGCCCAGCGCACACACGGTGCCGAGCGTCACCTCGCCGAGCCGCATCAGCGGAATGTCCCACAGCGGGCCGTTGCCCGGAAACAGCAGCACGATCGTCGCGGTCACGCCGCCGAGCCGTGCGGCGCTGCCGACGTTCAGGCACCAGCAGCAGACGATCACGACCGCGACGGTAATCGCATACGCGACGAGGCGATCGCCGCCGAGCGCCGCGCCGGCGAAGCCGAGCACGCCGCCGACCATCGCGCCGACGAACTGGTCGCGCGACAGCGACATCGTGTCCGAGTAGTTGTGCTGCGTCACGGCGATCGCGGTGATCGCCGCCCACACGGCCTGCTCGGTGTGCAGCGCGCGGCCGATCACGTACGCGAGGCAGGCGCCGCACACGGCCTGGAGCGCCATCAGCCCGCCTTGGGCGAGCCGCTCGCTGAATGACAGCCCCTTGAACAGGTCGAAGATCGACTGCTGGATCTGCTGGCGGGCTTCGTTGAGTGTCCTGATCGTATCCATCATGCGTTGGCCAAGAAGCGGGTAACGGCGGCGCGCCGGTGTCAGCGCGCCTGTTCGGGCGATGCGGCGGCCGGTTCGTCGGCGGCCGCGTCACCGTTCGCGACGCGCGTTTCGGGCATCACGAGCCAGACCAGCAGCACCGCGAGCGCACCGGCGCCCGCGAGCCCGAAGAAGCTCACGGCGTTGCCGAAGTGATCGGCGACGTAGCCGGCCGCGGCCGTGCTGAGTGTCGCGCCGATCCCGGCCGCGAGCCCGAAGAGCCCGATGCACAGGTTGTAGCGGCCCTTGCCGCCCGCGACGTCAGCCGCGATCAGCGGCAGCATCACGCCGAACACGGCCGCGCTGATGCCGTCGAGCATCTGCACCGGTACCAGCAGGTACGGGCTGCTCACGCCGGCGAACAGCAGCGCGCGCACCGGCAGTGCCGAGAAGCCGAGCAGCAGGATCGGCCGGCGCCCCCAGCGTTGCGCGGAGCGGCCGACCCACGGCGACAGCATCGCGACGATCGCCTGCGGCACGATGATGCACGCGGCGATCACGAGCTGCACGTTCTCGCCCATCCCGGCCGTGACTTCACCGGCCGCGAGGTTCAGCATCGCGGCGTTCGACAGGTGGAACAGCACGACGCACGCCGCGAAGATCAGCATCCGGCGGTCGCGCAGCAGCTCGAGCAGCGTTTCGCGTTCGCCGGCTTCGTCGCGATCGTCGGGCTTCGACGACTGCGGGATCACCTCGTGGGTCGGCTGGATCATCGCGAGCGCGAACAGCGCGGGCAGCGCGAGCACGGCGGTCAGCCAGAACACCGCGCGGGCGGAAAAGTATTCGCCGGTGAGCCCCATCAGGCCCGCCGCGACCGCGCTGCCGATCGACGCCCAGCGCGCGTTGCGGCCGAGCCGGTCGCCGAGGTCGGCGCGGCCGACGAGCGAGAACGAGATCGCGGCCATGGCCGGCACGAGCATGCAGCTCGCGAAGCCGTGGAACACCTCGGCGGCGATCACCGGCACTATCGTCGGGCTCGACGCGAGCAGCACCGCGGACAGGATGATGGCCGCGATCGCCCACGCGGCCGCGCCTTTCTTGTTCTTCAGCGCATCGACGGCCGCGCCGCCCGGCACCTGGCTGACCATCGCGCTGATCGTGCCGATCGACAGCACCATGCCGATCTCGCCCTGCGTCCACTTGTGCGACGCGAGGTAGGACGCGATGAACGGACCGAACCCTGTTTGAACGTTTGCAACGAAGAAGTTGAGCCAGTCGAGGGACCGGAGACTGCGTGCGCTGACGGAATGCTTGATCGTCATCGGGTCGCGCTCGCAGACGAAGCCGGTGCCGGGGCAACGGGCGGGGGGAAAACCGCGACGATCGGCTTGTCGGCCGCGTAGGGCGGCGACGCCTTGATCTGTGCGTCGTTCAGGTCGAGCTGCGGATGCAGCGCCTTGTCGCGCGTGACGAAGCGCAGTGCGCCCCAGCTCGCGGCGATCGAACGGCGATCGGTATTGACGAGGCCGCCGAGGTCGAGCACGACCGCCTGCGGCTGCGATGCGCGGTCGATCAGCACGTCGACGATGCGGCCGATCTTCGTGCCGTTCGGGCGCTCGACGTCGCTGTCGAGCATCGGCAGCCGCGTCGCAGGCGAGGCGGCTGCCGAACCGGACAGCGGCACGGCCTTGGGCCGGGCGGCCGGCGGGAGGTCGCCCGACGGCACGTCGAGCACGATCGGCTCCTGTTTGCCGCCGGGCGTGAAGCGGAACACGTTCCACGGGAAGATGACCTTGCGGTCGCCCACGCCCATGAAGCCCTGCAGGTTCACGATCATCTCGCGCGGCTTGCCGCTCGCGTCGGTCACCATGTCGACCGCGCGGCCGATCACCTTGCCGTTGCGGCGCGCGACTTCGCTGTCGAGCAGCGCATGGATCTGGGTGCGGTCGAGCGGGCGCGTCGCGACGATCGGCGGCGGAGGAGGCGGCGGCGGTGTCGGCGATTCGGGGCGCTGCACGGGCTTCGGCCGCGTGGCTTCGCGGTGCGGCTTCTTCGGCGCTTCCGGTTCCTCCGGGTGCGTCGGCGCGGGCACGGGCGGCATCGTCAGCGGTTCGCCGGCGGTTTCCTCGACGGGCTCGACGAGCGCCTCGCTAATCGGCGCGGGCGGATTCTGCACCGGCAGCAGCCCGCAGCCGGACAGCAGCGTGGCGGCGGCGAGGATCAGGAAAACCGTCGAGGACGGCAACGACTTGCTGCGGGATGCGGGAAACGGAGGTCCGCCGCTCATTGACACTCACTCCATGGGTCGGGGGCGGCCCGGAGGCACGCGGCTGGCGATGGATGGCGGGTGCGGGCGGCGCACCACGCGAGGTGAGATTTTAACGTGTCTTGCTTTCAGGTCCGATTTCGATGGCTGGCTGGAGGCGGACTGTCGGGAAAAGGAAGGGATCGCGGGGTGGGGAAGGGGGTGAATGCTGGCGAAGGCGAAGGCGAAGGCGCCCGATCGTCTGCGACGATGCGGGCGCCGTGCCGGCCTGCTGCTTACTTGACCAGCGCGCCGAGCGTCGTCGTCACGGGGGCGAGCACGCCGCCCGTTTTCGAGAGCGCACCGGTGCCGCTACCGCCCGTCAGTCCCGCGACGGGCGAGCCGCCGGCTGTGCCCGACACCGCTGCCGTCACGGTGCCGACCGCCGACGTGAGCGTACCTGCCGGGTTGCTGCCGCCCGTCGCGCCGCCGAGTGCACCCGTCGACAAGAGCCCCGTGACCGGTGCGAGCGGGCTCGTCGCGGCGCCGCCACCGCCCAGCAGCGCCGTGCCGGCGGTGGCCACCGTGTTGCCGGTCGCGGTGACGACATTGCCGACGCCGGTCGTTACCGGATTCCCGCCGGTTTTCGCGATCGTCGTGCCGGCGTTCGCGATGCCGTTGCCGACCGTCGTCACGAGGTTCGTGAGCGGCGCGCCGAGCGGCGTGCTCGACGCGACGGTCTGCGTGACCGACCCGACCTGCGTCGTGATCGGCGTGATCGCCGAGCTGGCGGCGCCCGCCGCCCACAGGCCGGCAAAGCGCGACTGCGCGCCGGCCGCTTCGTTCGCCGAGGTCGCCGAATAGCCGGCGCCGACCGGCATCCCGTGCAGCAGGCCCGACACGAGGTTCGCGCAGCCGAG
>NZ_JAAGPC010000134.1:0-23507 GCF_017104595.1 Burkholderia sp. Tr-20390
ACTACAACTCGGTGCGTCCGCATAGTGCCCTTGGGCAACTGGCGCCGGACCAATTCCGGCAACTGCATCAACCGAAAACCGGCGAGCCCACTAACTTACGAATGGTGTACTCGGCGGGGTAAGGTCAGCGTGATCGAGGCCGGGATGTTTCCGGTGCTGCTCGAACAGGGGCAGTTCGATCAGGCGTGGATCGACGAGACGCAGAAGATGCTCGCGCTCAAGCGCTGGGGGAAGGCGCACGATGTCGGGCGGGCGGCGGTTTTTCTGGCGTCGGACCGGGCTAATTACATTACCGGGCAGCAGTTGAATGTGTCTGGGGGGTATGGGTTGTAACGGGTACAAAAAGCCTGCTCGGACGAGCAGGCTTCAGCGTCGCCCGAGTCGCGTCAGTTGTCTTGAACGTTGACATCGCCGGTTTGGGCGATCTTCGTCAGAACGCGCTTCTGATACGCGTACCACGATGTCAGACAGTCCTTGTCTCGACAATTCTTCTCGCGAAAATTCCACTGCTTTCGTGTCCGCTCAACAAAGGCGGTCTTGTCGATGACGGCATCTTTCGCTTGTTGATATGTCGCGGCAAGATCCCGATCTGAAGCCGCAAGATCGGCATCGTGACAGATCAGAAATTCTGGAATGGACTTGGCTTTGGCACAGTCGAAGCTTGTTTGTTGCAGCGGTGAAGCTGCTGCATCGCTTGCTGGTTGATTTGCCACCGGCTGAGCAGCAGGCAAGTTCGATTGCGTCGAGATTGCCGTAGTAGATGATTGTTGAGGTTGGGGCAACGTTGCCGTGCGTTGACCATAAGGTGTCAGTTGCCCCGACATCGCGTCTTCGACCATCGCGCCGATCAGGGAATTAGGTACAACCCGTACTGTTTCAGTTTTAAGAATCGAATCACCAGCCATGGTTTGCGACTTGGCGAAATTGCACGGGGCCGAACAGGTAATGCGATTCGAAATGTTCGGGTTGTCTTCATCGACCAGGAGCAGAATATAGCTGCCATCCCTAAGTCCAACGTAGCGCATCATGACAAGCGCCTTCGTGGCCTTTCCTGCTCTCACGTCGTCTTCACTAAGCGCAGGCTCGTAACCATACGTGCCATCTTGGCTCATGGCGTAGTTGTGTGAAGGGGGAGGCGGCGCAGGGGCCACCACTGGAGGCGGTTGCTGCGGCGTGGAAGTATCGCTTGATGTGCTGGGGCTCGTTGCTGACGACTGAGTGCTGTTGTCGGATTGTTTCGAATTGCAACCAGCAACAGTGGCTGCTACCAACAAAAGAATTGCGATGTGTTTCACATTTCCCCCGCTAATCGATTGGTCTTATGAATTGCCGATGGTTGCCGCGGATATTCGACGTGGAATGCCTCGTCTGCAATTTTCCGGTGGCCGGATTGATTTATAAATCGGCTTGGTCTTGGTCGATGGATTGTACCAAGCTGCTTCGTTTGGTTGGTGATCTGGAAAGCCAACAAGTTGGAGCGTCGTGGTTGCATTCAGATGGAAAACACGCGCCGGCACCCGTATTCACCCTGAATTGCCACGTGCGATCGCACGTCGGCCACGCGCTCGAGCCGCGCGCGGTCACATCCTTGCAACGTTTCGTCCACGCATTGCGTCGCATGCGCTTGACGGCAACGACGACTCGCATGCGCTGAAGGCCGCCCTACCTCGTTCAACACGCATTGCGGCATCGATGCGGACACATCGGATCGCGTGTGCCGGCTTCGTCTGCCGAATAACGATGCGTTCCTGAAACATTTCCTCCGATTACACGCCGCGCGACTGCCCGCGTTCGGTGATGACGCATGTCCCGCTTCGATTTGCGCCGCATGGCACGCGCTTTGCGATTGACCCGGTGCCGCCGGTGCAAACGAAACACGCAACCACCATGAACGCATCGGCGGCACGCAGCGACATCGAAACAAACGGGGAATCGGATCGGGGCGTGGGCGCCGCCTGGAGCGGCGTACATGCCGCGCATGTCGTATCGGCCATGCGCAAGGGGCAACGCGCTCCCGGTCCGTCGAACAGCAAGCGTGCTTGCAAGGTGTCGTGCCGGGGTTCGCGTCACGCGTGGCGGCGCAGGTCGCATGCGTTGGCGAGGCGCGCCCGGCACATGTCGGGGGAGGCGCCCGTGAAAACGACGGTGAACCAATGGGTAGCGGTCGCGGTGACGTGCGCCGCGAGCATGCATGTACTCGCGCAGGAGATCTACCTGCAAGGCGGCACGCAGGGCGTCGGCATCGGCGCAGCCGTGAGCTTCAATTCGATGCTCGGTGCGCATGCGGACTTCAATGCGATCGATCTTTCGCATGACTTCACGGTAGCCGGCAATCGCTATCAGGACGACCTGAAGCTGCGCCAGGGCGGCCTGTACGCGGACATCTTTCCATGGCGAGGCAGCGGCTTCCGGGCGACGCTCGGCCTGCGCTTCAACGACGACGAACTCCGTGGCGTATCGGTGCCGACCAACGGCTCCTATGTGTTCGGCGGCAAGCGCTATCCGGCGATGCCGGGGATGAACGCGGTGGCGGAAGCGCGCTATCCGACCGTGATGCCGTACTTCGGGATCGGCTACGGGCACCGGCCGGCGTCGAAGGGGCTGGGCTTCGTCGCGGATCTTGGCGTGGCGTACGGGATACCGAAATGTTCGTACACGCTGTCGCCGGAACTGGCGGCCGCGGCCGGGCCGGCGAAGAGCCAGGTCCTGGCCGCGAGCGGGCTGGATTCGCTGCGGCAGGTGATGTCGCGCTATCGGTGGTACCCGGTGTTGCAGATCGGGATTTCGTATCGGTTCTGAGTGGTGGGCAGGTCACGGCGTGGCCGTGTGACGCTCGCGCTCGGGCGGTACCGATCGGTGTGCCGGACGCGCGCTGCTGCGTTTCGCGATGAATGGATGCTCGATGTAGCGATAGGTCAGCAACGCACAAAGTACCGCGACCAGCGCGCATCCAAGCGAGAGCATCCAGCGTTGCAGGTCGTCCGCGGAACCGATCTGGAAAACGAACCGGTCGATCGCGTGGATCAGCATGTACACGATCACCATGTGGATCATGTAGATGCTGAAGCTGACCGTGCCGAGCAACGCGAGTGGCCGGGTCTTGAGCACGCCGTAGAACGTGTTCCCGCACGCGACGCAGACGAACACGGGCAGCAGCGGCAACACGCCCTCGATCGAATAGCGTTCACCCGGGCTCGGGGCGACGGCAAGGATCAGCAACGCGACAGTGGCGGCCGATTTCGTGTCGAGCCGCGCGCGGATGGCGGGGTGCCGCGACAGCTCGAATGCCACGGCACCGAGCGCAAACAGCAGGGCCAGGCTGCCAGGCTGCCCGAACAGCGTCGCGCAGATCGTGACGATCGCGAGCGCGAACAGCTTGCGCCACGCATGCGTCGCGACGAACCACGCGAGAAACGGAACGACGGCATAGAACCGCCATTCATATCCGAGCGTCCACCAGACGCCGCTCAGATAGCTGGTGTGTTGGGCGCCGTTGATCGGGAACGCGCCGAACCAGCCGAGCGACACGGTCTTGAGCACGTCGGCCAGCAACTGCGTCGGCGCGTCCACGACGTGGCGGGGAAACCAGACCAGCGTGCAGACGACGATGACGATCGCGCAAGCGAGATAGAGCGGGGCGACGCGCCGCACGCGCCCGACGAAGAAGGTCCGGACGTCGAGCGTGCCCTTGCACGCGCGTTCCCAGAACAGGAAACCGGTGACCATGAAGAACATCGCGACGGGAATCGTCCCGAGATTGCGCAGGAAGCCGGGGCTCGTGCCCCAGCTTCCGGTCGTGAGCAGACCCTGGTTGCACGCGAAGTGATGAAAGACGACGGAGGTGGCGAGGATGCCGCGGAATCCGTCCAGGTTGCGATAGCGCATCGACAGCGACTGGTCGACGGCGAACCGGTAGAACGGCGTGTGTCGCGCGATGAACCACGCGATGATCGCCACGGCCGCAAGGCAGGCCGGGAAGTAGAGTTTGTCGGGAGTCGGGGAAAGGAGGGTGTCGAAAGAAGGCGTAACGAAGTCCACTGAAAGGCGTCTCGTGTCTTGATCGGGATTTCAGGCACGGATGATCCGCGTCGATGCAAGGTCTTCTGCGCGCTTTGCTCGGCGTTCTATCGCCAGTCTCATGGTTTCGATGGTATCAAACGACGCCGATGGCCGCAGAGCGGATGAGTGAGGGCCGGCTGCCCGTCGGAGACTGGCCATTCGGCTGTCTTTCGCATCGCCCCGCCCCGGTTTACCTTGGGCGACAGCAGTTCGATGCGTCGGGCCGGCGGCGGGAGGTGGGCGGATTCATCCGCCCGTTACCGCGGGCCGGCGCCGACATCGTCCTCCGTCCGTCCGTCTTCAAGATGATAGCAATGCTTGCACTTCATCCTGTTGGCGCTATCATTGATAGCAAATCCGGATGGAGGAATTCATGGCAAATCTACTGGTGCGTAACGTGGATGACAGTATCGTTCAGAGCCTGCGCGAGCAGGCTGCGGCAAATGGCAGGAGTGCCGAGGCCGAACATCGGGCCATCCTGGCCGATGCGCTCGGCCGGCCGAAGCGAAAGACATTTGCGCAAGTGCTGATGAGCATGCCCGATGTTGGCGACGACGCGGATTTTCAACGTATTCAGGATTCCGGCGAGGCCAGGCGTGTATTTGATTGATACGAACATCATCAGCGAAATCAGGAAGGGCAAGCGCACCAACCGTGGCGTGCGGGCATTCTTCACGCAGGCCGCGGCGGACGCAAGCCCGCTTTACCTGTCCGTCGTGACGGTTGCTGAACTTCGCCGCGGCGTCGATCTGATTCGACATCGCGGCGATCATCCTCAGGCGTCGGCGCTCGAGGCCTGGATGGCGACCATCCTGTCCGGCTATGCGCCGAACATCCTGCCGGTCGACATCGAGATCAGCCAGATGTGGGGGCATTTGCGCGTGCCCGATCCGACGCACGAACTCGACAAGCTGATCGCGGCCACCGCGCTGATCAACGATCTCACCGTGGTCACGCGCAACGTCGCGGATTTCGCCCGCACCGGCGTCCGGCTGCTGAACCCGTTCGACTGACCCGGGCTGCCGCCCTGCGGCAACCCGCACCTGCTCCCCGTAGCCCGTCCCACCGGGCTTCCGCGCGCGCCTGCGCCGTGCCAATTCCCCGCCGCCTCTCGTCCCAACAGACGATGTAACACCACCCCCGACCGGCCAGAATCCTTTCACGAACAACGGATTCTGAACCAGGAGGAGGCCGACATGATCGATGTCCGTGCGCTTGGCTATGTCGTCGTCGAGGCGACGCGCGTCGATGCGTGGCGCCGCTACGCGGAAGACGTGCTGGGCATGCAGGCGCTCGACGCGCCCGACGGCGCGCTGTACCTGAAGATGGACGAGCGCGATTTCCGCTACGTGATCGTTCCCGGCTCGACCGACCGCTATTTCGCGTCGGGCTGGGAACTGCCCGACGGCGCCGCGTTCGACGCCGCGCTGGCGGCACTGCAGCGGGCGGGCGTCGAGCCGGTGCGCGCCACCCGCGACGAAGCCGCGCTGCGCCGCGTGCAGGCGATGGCGTGGTGCACCGACCCGTCCGGCAACCGCCACGAGCTGTACTGGGGCGCGCGCTGCGACTTCCGCCGCTTCGTGTCGCCGCTGGGCGTCTCGCACTTCGTCACCGGCGACATGGGGCTCGGCCACGCGGTGCTGCCCGCGCCGCAGTTCGACGCGACGGACGCGTTCGTGCGCGGCGTGCTCGGCTTCGAGCTGTCCGACATCTTTCGCGTGAAGTTCACGCCCGATCCGGCCGAACCCGAGAAGCGCATCCACTTCATGCACTGCCGCAACGCGCGCCATCACAGCCTCGCGCTGTTCGAGATGGCCGTGCCGTCGGGCTGCGTGCACGTGATGGCGGAAGTCGGCTCGATGGACGAAGTGGGCCGCGCGCTCGATCGCGTGGCCGCGCACGACGTGAAGCTGTCCGCGACGCTCGGCCGTCACTGCAACGACCAGATGATCTCTTTCTACATGAAGACCCCCGGCGGCTTCGATCTCGAATACGGCTTCGGCGGCCTCACGGTCGACTGGTCGAAGCACGCGGTGTTCGAGGCCACGAAGGTGAGCCAGTGGGGCCACGATTTCAGCATCGGATACCGGTAAGCCAGCACGATGACGATGAAACCTCTCGACAAGACGATGTCCGCGCGCGACGTGGTCGCGCAACTCGCCGACGGCATGACGATCGGCATCGGCGGATGGGGGCCGCGGCGCAAGCCGATGGCGCTGGTGCGCGAGATCGCGCGCTCGAACCTGAAGGACCTGACGATCGTCGCGTACGGCGGCGCCGATGTCGGCCTGCTGTGCGCGGCGGACAAGGTGCGCAAGGTGGTGTTCGGCTTCGTGTCGCTCGACGTGATTCCGCTCGAACCGCATTTCCGGCGGGCCCGCGAGCAGGGCCGCGTCGACGTGCTCGAACTCGACGAAGGGATGCTGCAGCTCGGCCTGCGCGCGGCCGCCGCGCGCCTGCCGTTCCTGCCGACGCGTGCCGGGCTCGGCACCGCGCTGCTCGATCACGCGCCGCAACTGCGCACCGTGCAATCGCCGTACGACGACGGCGAGACGCTGCTCGCGATGCCCGCGATCGACCTCGACGTCGCGCTGCTGCACGTGAACGCGGCCGACCGGATGGGCAACACGCGCATCGACGGCCCCGATCCGTTCTTCGATGCGTGGATGGCGCGGGCCGCACAGCGCTGCTACGTGTCGGCGGAAACGGTCGACGCATCGCTCGCGAGCGAAGACCTCGACGCCGCCAAACGCAACCCGTTCGAACGCTCGCTCGTCAGCGGCGTCGTGCATGCGCCGGGCGGCGCGCACCCGACGTCGTGCGCGCCGGCCTACGGCTGGGACCTGCCGCACCTGCGCGCGTACTGCGCGAGTGCGGAAGACGACGCGAAAACGACGGCGTACCTGCGCGACGTGGTCGGCCAGGACGAACGCCGGTACCTCGAAGGCGTCGGCGGCCTGTCGCACGTGACGACGCTGCCGTTGCCGATTCTGTAAAGGAGCGCCTGTGAGCGAATCTCTCGACCATTCCCTCGCGGAACTGATGATCGTCGCGTCCGCGCGACTCTGGCGCGACGACGGTGAAGTGCTGGCGACCGGCATCGGCACGGGCCCGCGGCTCGCGGCCGGCCTCGCGCGGCTCGCGTACAACAACGGGCTGATGCTGACCGACGGCGAAGCCTATCTCGTCGAGGAGCCGGTGCCGCTTGGGCCCCGCCCCGACGGCTATCGCGTGAAGGCGAGCGGCTGGATGACCTACGAGCGCGTGTTCGACTGCCTGTGGCACGGCCGCCGCCATGCGCTCGTGATGCCGACGCAGATCGACCGTTTCGGCCAGGCCAACATCTCGTGGCTCGGCGACGACTACGCGCGCCCGAAAACCCAGCTGCTCGGCGCACGCGGCTTCCCCGGCAACACGACGAACCACGCGAATTCGTTCTTCGTCAGCGGCCACGGCAAGCGCACGTTCGTCGAGAGCGAAGTCGACATGGTGTGCACGGTCGGCTACAACCCGGCGCGCCGGCTGCCCGGCATGAAGACCTTCGTCGACCTGCGCAGCATCGTCACCGACCTGTGCGTGATGGATTTCGGCGGGCGGGACCATGCGATCCGCGTGCAGTCGCTGCATCCGGGCGTGAGCTTCGACGAGGTGCAGGACGCGACGGGCTTCCCGCTGGTCGCCGCACCCGACCTCGGCACGACGGCCCCGCCGAGCGCGGAAGACCTGCGCATCGTCCGTGCGCTCGATCCGCACAACCTGCGCGCGACGATCGTGCGCAACAATCCGGCGCCGCGCCGGGGATGAGGTCCGACATGGAAGCGACCCAGGTGGCCTTCGGCGACGGTGTCGTCGACTACGCGGTCGAGGATGGCATCGCGACGATCACGATGAACCGCCCCGAGTATCACAACGCGCAGAACTCGAAGATGACGTATGCGCTCGACGCGGCGTTCCGGCGCGCGGCGCACGACGACGCGGTGAAGGCGATCGTGCTCGCGGGCGCCGGCAAGCATTTCTCGGCGGGCCACGACATCGGCACGCCGGGCCGCGACATCCACGAGTCGTTCGACCGCGCGTCGCTGTGGTACGACCACGTCGACAAGGAAGGCGGCGAATTCCTCTATGCGCGCGAGCAGGAGGTGTACCTCGGGATGTGCCGGCGCTGGCGCGACCTGCCGAAGCCGACGATCGCGATGGTGCAGGGCGCGTGCATCGCCGGCGGCCTGATGCTCGCGTGGGTGTGCGACCTGATCGTCGCGTCCGAGGATGCGTTCTTCGCCGATCCGGTCGTGCGGATGGGGATTCCGGGCGTCGAGTATTTCGCACATGCATACGAGCTCAACCCGCGCATCGCGAAGGAGTTCCTGTTCCTCGGCGAGCGGATGCCGGCCGAGCGCGCGTACCAGATGGGGATGGTCAACCGTGTGGTGCCGCGCGAGCGGCTGCGCGACGCGACCTATGCGATCGCCGCGAAGATCGCGACGATGCCGCGCCTCGGGCTCACGCTGACCAAGCAGGCGCTGAACCACGTCGAGGAACTGCAGGGCAAGCGCGCGGCGATGGACGCGGCGTTCGCGTGGCATCACTTTGCGCATGCGCACAACGAACTGGTGAGCGGCGACCGCCTCGGCGGCTACGACGCGCGCAGCATGGCCAGCTCGCAGCGCCAGCCGAATGGTGCGAACCGTAGCGAGGCACAGGAGCCGGCACCGGCGCCGGTTGCCGTCAACGGAGCCGCCGCATGAGCACGACGCTGCATACGCCTTTGTGCGACCTGCTCGGCTGTCGCTATCCGATCGTGCAGACCGCGATGGGCTGGGTGGCCGATGCCCGGCTCGTCGCGGCCACCGGCAACGCGGGCGGCTTCGGCTTCCTGGCCGGCGCGACGCTCGAACCCGACCAGGTCGAGGCCGAGATCCTGAAAGTGAAGTCGCTGACGGACCAGCCGTTCGGCATCAACTTCCACATGTTCCAGAAGAACGCGCAGCAGGTCGTCGAGCTGGCGATCAAGCACCGGCTGCGCGCGGTGAGCTACGGCCGCGGGCCCGATGCGAAGACGATCCGCCGCTTCAAGGATGCCGGCATCGTCTGCATGCCGACCGTCGGCGCACCGAAGCATGCGGCGAAAGCGGTCGAACTCGGCGCGGACATCGTGACGGTGCAGGGCGCGGAAGGCGGCGGCCACACCGGCTCGGTGCCGACCACGCTGCTGCTGCCGAAGGTGCTCGACGCGGTACGCGTGCCGGTGGTCGCGGCCGGCGGGTTCTTCGACGGGCGCGGGCTGGCGGCCGCGCTCGCGTATGGCGCGGCCGGCATCGCGATGGGCACGCGCTTCCTGATGAGCGCCGAATCGCCGGTGCCGCGCGAGACGCTCGAGCGCTACGTCGCGGTCGGCGACCCGGCGCGCATCCGCGTATCGGACGCGCTCGACGGGCTGCCGCAACGGATGATCGACAACCCGTATCTGCTGAAGCTCGAACGCTTCGGCCCGCTGCGCCGCACGTGGTTCGCGTTGAAGACGGCGGAAGCCTGGCGGCGCCAGAACGGCCTGAGCACGGGCGACATGCTCGGCCTCGCGCTCAAGGCACTGCGCTCGCATGACTACACCGCCAGCCAGACGCTGATGGCCGCGAACGCGCCGTTCCTGATCCAGCGCGCGATCGTCGAGGGCCGCCCGGATGAAGGCGTGCTGCCGAGCGGCCAGGCGGCCGCGATGATCGGCGCGATCGAATCGTGCGACGCATTGATCGCACGGATCGTCGCGGAAGCCGGCGAGCGGCTCGACGCACTGGCCGCGCTGCGCGGCGCGCCGGCCGCACAGGCTGCGTGAAAACATAACAGGGAGGCTTTGGAGATGACTGCATCCAACCAACCGGCCGGCGCAATGCCGTTCCGGATCGATCGTGCCGACGGCATCGCCGAACTGGTGATCGCCCATCCGCCCGTGAACGCGCTCGACGCACAGGGTTGGCATGCGCTCTCGCGCGCGCTCGATGCGCTGGGCGAGGACGACGACGTGCGCGTGATCGTCGTACGCGGCGAAGGGCGCGGCTTCTGCGCGGGCGTCGACATCAAGGAACTGGCCGCGCATCCGGAGCGGATCGTGGCGGTCAACGCGGGCAACTACGAGACGTTCCGCGCCGTGCACCGCAACCCGAAGCCGGTGATCGCGGCCGTGCACGGCTTCGTGCTCGGCGGCGGGATCGGCATTTGCGGCGCGGCGGACATCGTCGTCGCGGCCGACTGCGCGCGTTTCGGCGTGCCCGAGATCGACCGCGGCGCGATGGGCGGCGGCGCGCACCTGCAGCGGCTGTTCGGCGTGCAGAAGGTGCGCGCGATGTACTTCACCGGCGACATGATCGACGCGGCGGAAGCGTACCGGCTCGGCGCGGTCGAGCAGGTCGTGACGCGCGACGCGCTGCACGACGCGGCGCTCGCGATCGCCCGCAAGATCACGGAGAAGAGCCCGGCGATGGTGCGGCTCGCGAAGGAGGCGCTGAACGGCGTCGAGGACGGCGATCTCGAGGACAAGTACCGCTGGGAGCAGGGCTTCACGCTGCAGGCGTACATGACGAACGACTCGACGGAAGCGCGTGCCGCGTTCGTCGAGAAGCGCGATGCGCGTTTCGATGCGCAGGCAACCGCCGAGGAGGCACGCGCATGAACCTGACCTATACGCCGCAGCAACAGGCGTTTCGCGCGGAGATCCGCGCATGGCTCGCGGCGCACGTGCCGCGCGAGCGCTTGCCGAGCTTCGACACCGAGGAAGGCTTCGCCGCGCACCGCGAATGGGAGCGCACGCTGCACTCCGGCCGCTGGAGCATGGTCACGTGGCCGCGCGAACTTGGCGGGCGCGGCTGCGACCTGATCGAGTGGCTGATCTTCGAGGAGGAATATTGGCGCGCCGACGCGCCGATGCGCGTGAACCAGAACGGCATCTTCCTGCTCGGCCCGACGCTGATGGATTTCGGCACGGCCGAGCAGAAGGCGCGCTTCCTGCCCGCGATGGCGGCCGGCGAGCACGTGTGGGCGCAGGGCTGGTCGGAGCCGAACGCGGGCTCGGACATGGCCGCGATCCGCACGACGGCCGCCCGCATCGGCGACGAATACGTGCTGAACGGCCAGAAGATCTGGTCGACGCGCGCGGTATGGGCCGACTGGCTGTTTGGCCTCTTCCGCAGCGATCCCGAATCGTCGCGCCACCACGGGCTCACGTTCCTGATGGTGCCGCTGTCCGCGCCGGGCATCACGGTGCGGCCGATCCGCCAGCTGAACGGGCAGACCGGCTTCGCGGAAATCTTCTTCGACGACGTGCGTGTGCCGGTCGAGAACCGTCTCGCGGCCGAAGGCGCGGGCTGGCAGGTCGCGATGGCGACGGCCGGTTTTGAGCGCGGGCTGATGCTGCGTTCACCGGCACGGTTCCAGCGCACCGCGCAGGCGCTGCGCGACCTGTATCTCGCGCACCGCGACAGCGCCGACCGCGATCCGACGCTGCGCGAGCGCGTGGTGCAGGCGTGGATGGATGCGCAGGCCTATGCGCTGTCGACCTACGCGACCGCGAGCCGGCTGCTGAAGGGCGGCCATATCGGCGCGGAGTCGAGCACCAACAAGGTGTTCTGGTCGGAACTCGATCTGCGCATGCACCAGACCGCGCTCGACATCCTCGGCGCGCACGGCGAGGTCGTCCCGCAGACGGCCGCGCAGCACGCGACGCTCGGCCACTGGCTCGACGGCTTCCTGTTCGCGCAGGCCGGCACGATCTACGCGGGCACCAACGAGATCCAGCGCAACATCGTCGCCGAACGGATGCTCGGCATGCCGCGCGCGTAAGCGCGCCGGCGCCACCCTTACAGAACGGACATCGTATGGATTTCGTATTCGATGAAGACCAGGAAGCGCTCGCGGACAGCGTGAAGCGCCTGCTGATGACCGAGATGACGCCCGAGCTGATTCGCGAGCTGTGGGCCACGCCGACCGGGCGCTCGGACGACCTGTGGGCGCTGTTCGCATCGCAGGGGCTGACCGCCGTGTCGGTGCCCGAGGCGCACGGCGGCCTCGGCCTGACCGAAGCGGAATGGGCGCTGCTCGCGCAGGCCTACGGCTATTTCGGCAGCCCCGAACCGCTGCTCGATACGGCGCTCGTGTCGGCCGGCGTGCTCGCGCGGCTGCCGGCGAGCGACTGGCGCGACGCGCTGCTGCGCGACATCGCCGAAGGGCGCGCGCGCGTCGCGCTCGTGCATCCGGTGAATCCGTATGCGGCCGACGTGCATGTCGCGCAGACGCTGCTGTGCGAGCACCGTGGCGAGTTGCACCGCGTCGACCCGGCGCAGTGCGCATGGCGCGCGGTGGACAGCGTCGACCCGTCGCGGCGGCTGTTCACGCTCGACTGGGAACCGTCGGCGGCCACGCGCATCGCGAGCGCCGATGAGGCCGCGCCGCTGCTGAACCGCGCGCTCGACCACGGCGCGTTCGCGGTCGCCGCACAGCTGCTCGGCCTCACGCAGCGTGTGCTCGATGTGGCGATCGACTACAGCGCGCAGCGCAAGCAGTTCGGCAAGGCGATCGGTTCGTACCAGGCGCTCAAGCACCTGCTCGCCGATGTCGCGATCCGCTACGAGTTCGCGCGGCCGGTGGTCGCGCGCGCCGCGCAGGCGATTGCCGACGACCACCCGCAGCGCGCGGTGTTCGTGTCGCACGCGAAGCTCGCGGCGACGTCGGCCGCGCAACTGGCCGCACGCCACTCGATGCAGGTGCACGGCGCGATCGGCTACACGTGGGAGCTCGACCTGCAGATCTTCATGAAACGCATCTGGGCGCTGTCCGGCAGCTGGGGCGACAGCGCGTTCCACAAGGCCCGCGTGGCCGACGCGATCCTCGGCGACGCGTTGCCGATCGGCCCCGCGCAGACCTTCGACCTCGAGGAATTGAACTGATGAGACAAGCCTATATCGTCGACGCGCTGCGCACGCCGACCGGCCGCCGCAAGGGCGGGCTCGCGCACGTGCATGCGGCGGACCTCGGCGGCTTCGTGCTGAAGACGCTGGTCGAGCGCAACGCGATTCCCGCCGATGAATACGACGACGTGGTGTTCGGCTGCGTCGACACGATCGGCCCGCTCGCGGGCAACATCGCGCGCACCTGCTGGCTCGCAGCGGGGCTGCCGCTGCAGGTGCCGGGCGTGACGGTCGATCGCCAGTGCGGCTCGTCGCAGCAGGCCGTGCACTTCGCCGCGCAGGCGGTGATGAGCGGCGTGCAGGATGTGGTGGTGGCCGGCGGCGTGCAGACGATGACGCAGATTCCGATCTCGTCCGCGATGACCTGCGCCGCGCCGCTCGGCTTCAACGACCCGTTCTCGGGCAGCACCGGCTGGCGCGTGCGCTTCGGCGATGCGCCGGTGTCGCAGTTCGTCGCCGCGCAGCGGATCGCCGATCACTGGAACCTGTCGCGCGACGCGATGGAGCGCTATGCGCTGGAGAGCCACCGCCGTGCGGTTGCGGCGATCGAGGCCGGGCATTTCAAGCGGGAAATCGTGCCGCTCGAAGGCGTGATGCACGACGAAACACCGCGCCCCGATACGTCGCTGGAAAAGATGGCGACGCTCGAACCGCTGACGCCGGGCGGTTCGCTGACGGCCGCCGTCGCGAGCCAGACCTGCGACGCGGCGGCGGCGCTGCTGATCGTGTCGGAGGAGGCGTTGACGCGCTACGGCCTCACGCCGCGCGCACGCATCCATCACCTGAGCGTGCTCGGCGACGATCCGCTGTGGATGCTCACCGCGCCGATTCCCGCGACGAAGGCGGCGCTGAAGAAGAGCGGCCTCGACTGGTCCCGGATCGACGTCGTCGAGATGAACGAGGCATTCGCATCGGTCGCGCAGGCCTGGCTCGCCGACACGCGGTTCCCGCACGAAAAGACCAACCCGAACGGCGGCGGGATCGCGCTCGGCCATCCGCTCGGCGCGACCGGCGCACGGCTGATGACGACGCTGCTGCACGAACTGGAACGCACGGGCGGCCGCTACGGGCTGCAGACGATGTGCGAAGGCGGCGGTCTCGCGAACGTCACGATCATCGAGCGCCTGTGAGCGCGTCACCTTCACGATCCACGAGGCACAAGCATGGGAATCTGTAACGGACGCACCGTCATCATCACCGGCGCGGGCGGCGGGCTCGGGCGCGAATACGCGCTGGCGTTCGCGGCCGAAGGCGCGGCGGTCGTCGTCAACGACATCCGGCACGACGCCGCGCAAGCGGTCGTCGACGAGATCGCCAGTCGAGGCAAAAACGGCGGCGGCCGCGCGCTCGCGAATGCGGACGACATCACGCAGGTCGACACCGCGCAGCGTATCGTCGACGCGGCGCGCGAAGCATTCGGCGACGTGCACGTGCTCGTCAACAACGCGGGCATCTGCCGCGACAAGATGTTCACGAGCATGACCGAAACCGACTGGGACGACGTGATGCGCGTGCAC
Organism: Burkholderia sp. Tr-20390; assembly: GCF_017104595.1. NCBI lineage: Bacteria > Pseudomonadati > Pseudomonadota > Betaproteobacteria > Burkholderiales > Burkholderiaceae > Burkholderia > Burkholderia sp. Tr-20390. Next base: position 14,531 of record NZ_JAAGPC010000134.1, read on the forward strand.
CTGCGCGGCCACTTCTGCCTGTCGAGCGTGCTGGCGCGCGTGTGGCGCGACGCGGCGAAGGCCGGCAACCCGGTCGACGCGCGGATCGTCAACACGAGTTCGGGCGCCGGGCTGCAAGGCTCGATCGGCCAGTCGAACTACGGCGCGGCGAAGGCCGGGATCGCCGCGCTCACGCTGATGCAGGCGGCCGAGCTGCAGCGCTACGGCGTGCGCGTGAACGCGCTGGCACCGGCCGCGCGCACGTCGATGACGGAAGGCGTGTTCGCCGACATGATGAAGAAGCCCGAGGACGGCGGCTTCGACTATTTCGATCCGGCCAACGTCGCGCCGCTGGTCGTGTGGCTCGGCAGCGCGCTGTCGGCCGACGTGACGGGCCAGGTGTTCGAGGTCGCGGGCGGGATGATCGCGGTCGCGGAAGGCTGGCGCACCGGCCCGAGCGTCGATCGTGGCGCGCGCTGGGAAGCGGCCGAGGTCGGCCCGGCGGTGGCGCAGCTGCTCGCCGGTGCGCGTCCGGCGCAGCGCGTGTACGGGAGCTGAGAAATGGATCTGGCGCTCACCGACGAACAGGCGATGATCCGCGACGCGGCGGCCGACGTGCTCGCCGAACGCAGCGCGTCTGCCGACGTGCGCCGCGCGCTCGAGCAGTCGGCCGGCCGCGACGATGCGCTGTGGGCTGCGCTGTCCGGCGAACTCGGCTGGAATGCGCTCGCATTGCCCGAGGCGGCCGGCGGGCTGGGGCTCGGTGCGGTCGAGCAAACCATACTGATGGAACAGCTCGGCCGGCGCGTGGCTTGCGTGCCGTATTTTTCGACGGCGTGCCTCGCGGCGACCGCGCTCGCTGGCTTCGCTGATACACCCCTGGCAAGCGGCTGGCTCGCGAAGATCGCAGAAGGCGCATGCAGCGCGACGCTGGCGCTGCCGTTCGACTTGCCGACCGTTTCGCGGTCGTTGCCGGTCGTCGCGGAAGAAGCGGCGGGCGGCTACACGCTGTCCGGCACGCTCGAACAGGTAATCGACGGTGCGCGTGCCGACCTGCTGCTGGTGCCCGCGCGGATCGCGAACGAAGGGCAATCGATCGGCCTGTTCGCGATCGACGTCGCAACGGCATCGGGGCTCAAAGTCACGTCGCTCGACACGCTCGACGCGACACGGCCGATCGCGCGCGTGGTATTCGACGAAGCCCGCATGAGCCGCGACGCGCTGCTCGCGTGCGGCACGGCGGCGGCGCAGGTGCTGGAACGCACCGCCTGGTTCGCGACACTCGCGCTGGCCGCCGAACAGCTCGGCGGTGCCCAGCAATGCCTCGACCTGACGCTCGACTACACGAGCCAGCGCGTGCAGTTCGGCCGTGCGATCGCGTCGTTCCAGGCCGTCAAGCACCGCTGCGCGCAGATGATGGTGCTGATCGAGTCGGCGCGATCGGCCGTGCTCGGGGCTGCACACGCGTGGGATGCCGAAACCGGCAGCACGCAGCCGAGCGACGCATTGCGTGCCGACATCGCCGCCGCGAAATCCGCCGCGAACGACGCGTATGCGTTCTGCGCGCAGGAAGCGATTCAGCTGCACGGCGGCGTCGGCTTTACGTGGGAATACGACCCGCATCTCTATTTCAAGCGCGCACAGGCATCGGGTGCGCAGTTCGGCAGCACGCCGCAACTGCTCGAATGGATCGCGACCCATGCGATCGACGGCGGCGCATCGCATCGCGACGCAGCGTTCGCCCCCGCCGCCGCGATGGCATCGCGCCCATCGGCCGCACGCGCAGGAGCCCTGCAATGAACAGCGAAACGCGCGAACAGCAATTGCGGCACGAAGTGGCCGACTGGGTGCAGTCGCACCTGACCGGCGACTTCGCATGCCTGAAATACCGCGGCGGCCCCGGCGACGAGGAAGCGTGGCCCGAGCTGCGCAAGGCGTGGGAACAGGAACTGGCGAAGGGCGGCTGGACCGGGCTCGGCTGGCCGACGGACGCCGGCGGGCGCGGCTTCTCGGTCGCCGAGCAGGTGATTTTCCATGAGGAATACGCACGCGCGGGCGGCCCCGGGCGGATGGGGCACATCGGCGAAGGGCTGCTCGGGCCGACGCTCGTCGCGTGCGGCACCGACGACCAGCGCGCGCGCTTCCTGCCCGGCATCCTGGCCGGCACACAGTTCTGGTGCCAAGGGTATTCGGAGCCCGGCGCGGGTTCCGACCTCGCCAACGTGCGCACGCGTGCCGAACAGGATGCGGATGGCACGTGGCGTGTATACGGCCAGAAGGTCTGGACGTCGCTCGCGCACGATTCCGACTGGATCTTCGTGCTCGCGCGCACCGATCCCGCATCGAAGGGCAACAAGGGGCTGTCGTTCCTGCTGATGCCGCTCGACCAGCCGGGCATCGAGATCCGGCCGATCAGGCAGCTCAACGGCGGTGCCGAATTCAACGAAGTGTTCTTCGACGGCGCACGCGCTCAAGCCCGCGACCTCGTCGGCACACCCGGCGACGGCTGGCGGATCGCGATGACGCTGCTCGGCTTCGAGCGCGGGATGTCGACGCTCGGCCAGCAGATGCAGTTCGTCCGCGAACTCGAATGGGTGATCGACGCCGCGCACGAATCGGGCGCGGACCGCGACCCGGTGCTGCGCCAGCGGATCGGCCGCGCGTGGGCCGGGCTGCGCGTGATGCGCTACAACGCGCTGCGGATGCTGTCCGGCGCGGACGGCACGGATGCCGGCGCCGGCACGCCGCTGCGCCGCGAGGCGCTGATCTACAAGTATTTCTGGTCGAACTGGCACCGCGACCTCGGCCAGCTCGCGATGGACGCACTGGGCCCGCGCGCGAACGTGATCGACCCGGCCGACGAAAAACTCACCCATCTGCAGCGCGTGTTCCTGTTCTCCCGTGCGGACACGATCTACGCGGGCACCAACGAAATCCAGCTCAACATCATGGCCGAGCGCGGGCTCGGCATGCCCAGGGAAGCCAGAGGAACAGCATGACCGAACCCCAGATCCAGAAAGCGCCGGCCTACGTGCCGGGCCACCAGCTGCTCGCCGGCAAATCGGTGCTGATCACGGCGGCCGCCGGCGCCGGCATCGGCTTCGCGGCCGCGCGCCGCTGCGCGGAAGAAGGCTGCCGCGCGCTGTTCATCTCCGACATCCACGAAAAGCGCCTCGAACAGGCGGTCGAGACGCTGCGCGCCGAAACGGGGCTGCAACAGGTCTACGGCCGCCTGTGCAATGTCTCGGTGGAGGCCGACGTGCAGGCGCTGGTTGCCGAAGCGCAGGACAAGCTCGACGGCGTCGACGTGCTGATCAATAACGCGGGGCTCGGCGGCTCGACCCGCATCGTCGATATGGACGATGCCGAATGGTCGCGCGTGATCGACATTAGCCTGACCGGGACGTTCCGGATGACGCGCGCGATGTTGCCGCACATGCAGGCCCGAGGCCGCGGCGCGATCGTCAACAACGCATCGGTGCTCGGCTGGCGCGCGCAGGCGGAACAGGCGCACTACGCGGCGGCGAAAGCGGGCGTGATGGCGCTCACGCGCTGCGCGGCGCTCGAGGCGTCGCCGTACGGCGTGCGCATCAACGCGGTCGCACCGAGCATCGCGATGCACGATTTTCTGAAGAAGTCGGCCCCGGCCGACCTGCTGAATCAACTGGCGTCGCGCGAAGCCTTCGGGCGCGCCGCCGAAGTCTGGGAGGTCGCGAACGTGATGGTGTTCCTTGCAAGCGATTACGCGTCGTACATGACCGGCGAAGTGCTGTCGGTCAGCAGCCAGCACGCATGATGAGCACGACCCTCGACCCCGTGCGCGCGACGCCCCGCGTGTTCGCGCATCCCGGCGAACTGGCAGAGGCCGTCGGCGACACGCTCGGCGCAAGCGCATGGCTCGCGATCGACCAGCTCCGCATCGACGGTTTCGCCGACGCGACGGGCGACCACCAGTGGGTGCACGTCGACCCGGTACGCGCGAAGGACGGCCCGTTCGGCGCATGCATCGCGCATGGGTACCTGACGTTGTCGCTCGTCAATTATTTCCTGCCGCAGATCGTGCGGATCGACGGCGCGCGGCTCGGCGTCAACTACGGCTGCGACAGGATCCGTTTCCCCGCACCGGTGAAGGTCGGTGCGCGCGTGCGCGGCGTCGGCGAGCTGCTGCGCGTCGAGCCGCTCGAAGGCGGCGTGCAGGCATGGATTCGCGTGACCGTCGAGATCGAAGGCGAAGCGAAGCCCGGCTGCGTGGCCGACACGATCAGCCGCTACTACTTCTAGTTTCAGAGAGCAGACACATGGAAGACGCAGTCATCGTTTCCGTCGCACGCACGCCGATCGGCAAGGCGTTTCGCGGCATGTTCAACGACACCGAGGCGCCCGCGCTGGGCGGCCACGTCGTGCGCACCGCGCTCGAACGCGCGGGCGTCGCGCCGGCCGACGTCGACGACGTGCTGATCGGCTGCGCCGCGCAGCAGGGCACGCAGGGCTACAACATCGGCCGCCTGTCGGCGGCGGCGGCGGGGCTGCCGGCGTCGGTGCCCGGCATGGCGATCGACCGCATGTGCTCGTCGGGCCTGATGTCGATCGCGAGCGCCGCGCGCAGCATCGGCGCGGGCGATGCGCGGATCGTCGTCGCGGGTGGCGTCGAGTCGATCTCGCTCACACAGAACAAGCACAAGAACGCGTATCGCGCGCGCTCGCAGGCCGTGCTCGACCACCAGCCGGCCGCGTACATGGCGATGATGGAAACGGCCGAGATCGTGTCGCGTCGCTACGGGATCTCGCGTGCCGCGCAGGATGAATTCGCGCTGCAGAGTCACCAGCGCACGGCTGACGCCCAGGCGGCCGGCCGCTTCGACGCGGAAATCGCGCCGCTCGACGTGCGGCGCGCGCTGTTCGACAAGGAAGGCAACCCGGCCGGCTTCGAGGATGTAAACGCCGCGCGCGACGAAGGCGTGCGTGCCGACACGACGGCCGAGCGGCTCGCCGGGCTGAAGCCGTCATGGAGCGGCGGCAAGGTCGTCAAGCAGGGCGCGTTCGTGACGGCCGGCAATGCGTCGCAACTGTCGGATGGCGCGGCGGCCGTCGTCGTGATGTCGCGCAGCGAGGCGGTACGCCGTGGCCTGACGCCGCTCGGCGCATTCCGCGGCCTCGCGGTGGCCGGCTGCGAGCCCGACGAGATGGGCATCGGCCCGGTGTTCGCGATTCCGAAGCTGCTGGCGCGCTTCGGGATGACCGTCGGCGACATCGGGCTGTGGGAGCTGAACGAGGCATTCGCGTGCCAGGCGCTGTATTGCCGCGACACGCTCGGCATTCCCGACGACCGGCTGAACGTCGATGGCGGCGCGATCGCGCTCGGCCATCCGTTCGGGATGTCGGGTACGCGGATGACGATGCACGCGCTGCTCGAAGGCGCGCGGCGCGGCGTGCGGCACGCGGTCGTGACGATGTGCATCGGCGGCGGGATGGGCGCCGCCGCGCTGTTCGAAGTCGGCGCGTAGCGGCACGCGGACGGGCCGCGCCGCACGAGCGGCCCGCCATTCAGGACCATTCGAGGCCGCGGCAACGACCGACGGCCCGGAGACATGCAGGCGACGGCGGTGGGCGCGATGGCGCGAACCGTCGTCGAACGCAGACACAGGAGACAAGCGATGAAACGAACTTTGCCCGGACTCGCGATGTCGGCGCTGGTGCTCGGCGCCGCGCTGTTCGCGTTTTCGCCGCGCCCGCTGCCGGCGTTCCCGGTCACCGCGATCCACGCGGACCGGCTGCAGATCAACGGGCTCGCCCGGGCCGGCGCGCGCATCGTCGCGGTCGGCGAACGCGGCGTGATCCTGCTGAGCGACGACGCGGGCGCCCACTGGCGGCCGGCCTCGACCGCACCCGACCACGCATCGACGCTCACGCAGGTGCGCTTCATCACGCCGACGCTCGGCATCGCGGTCGGCCACGACGGCCGGATCGTGCGCAGCGACGACGCCGGCCTGCACTGGCGCGACGTGCACATGGACCACGCGCATGCCGATCCGCTGCTGTCCGTGTGGGGCACGGCCGGCGGCCCGCTGTTCGCGGCCGGCAGCTTCGGCCAGCTGCTGCGCTCGGACGACGCGGGCCTCACCTGGCAGACCGTGAAAACCCCGGCCGGCGACCGTCACCTGAACGCGATCGTCGGCGACGGCCACGGCAACCTGCTGGTCGCGGGCGAGAGCGGCACGCTGCTGCGCTCGACCGACAACGGCGCGACGTGGGACAAGCTGCCGTCGCCGTACGCCGGCTCGCTGTTCGGCGCGCTGATGCTCGCGAACGGCGACTGGGTCGCATACGGGATGCGCGGCAACGTGGTGCGCAGCACCGATCGCGGCGCGACCTGGACGCACGTCGACAGCCACGTGCCGGTGTCGTACTTCGGCGCGACCCAGCTCGCCGACGGCGAACTGGTGCTGGTGGGCCAGGGCGGCGCGATCGTCGCGTCGCGCGACGGCGGGCTGACCTTCGACGTGCGCAAGCTCGGCGGCGTGCAGAGCCTCGCGGCGGTGCTCGACATGGGCCACGGCGCGCTGCTGCTCGGCGGCGAAGCCGGCGTCGCGCCGCTCGCCGGCGCGGCCGCGTCAACGCCGTCCTGACGCGCGGCCGTCCCGCTGCCTGCTCCCGTTCGTTTCGCATCGACAAGAGAATTCCATGAACGACCTGTCACGCCCCCCTGAAGTCGTCCCCGCGTCGCGCCTCGCCGCGTTCGTCGAGCGCTGCGCCGACACGATCATCCGCCGGCGCAAGCTGCTGATGCTGCTGTGCGTCGCGGTGACGCTCGCGCTCGGGCTGTCCGCGACGCGGCTGAAGCTCGATCCGGGCTTCAACAAGATGATCCCGATGCAGCACCCGTACATGCAGGTGTTCGAGCGCTATGCGGGCGCGTTTCCCGGCGCCAACACGATCCTCGTGAGCCTGCGCTGGAAGGGCGATGGCGACATCTACAACCAGACGTTCATGGACGCGCTGCGCCACGCGACCGACGACGTCTTCTTCATCCCGGGCGTGAACCGCTCGCGCGTGTTCTCGCTGTTCACGCCGAACGTCCACTACACCGAGGTGACCGAGGCCGGCTTTCGCGGCGACGTGGTCGTGCCGGGCCAGTTCTCGAGCGCGAACCCGGACGATCTCGCGAAGGTGCGCCGCAACGTCGCCCGTTCCGGGCAGATCGGCCGCCTCGTCGGCAACGACCTGAAGTCGGCGCTGATCCGCGCGGAGCTGCGCGAGACCGATCCGGCCACCGGCAAGCGGCTCGACTACAGCGCGGTCGCGCGCCAGCTGGAGGAGATCCGCGCGAAGTACGCGAAGCAGGGCATCGACGTGAACATCATCGGCTTCGCGAAGCTGGTGGGCGACGTCGAGAACGGCATCGCGGGCGTGATGGCGTTCTTCGCGCTCGCGTTCCTCGTGACGGCCGCGCTGCTGTTCGCCTATACGCGCTCATTGAAGACCACCGTGCTGGCGCTCGTCGTCGCGCTGCTGCCGGTCGTGTGGCTGCTCGGCGCGCTGCCGCTGCTCGGCCTCGGCATCGACCCGATGTCGATCCTCGTGCCGTTCCTGATCTTCTCGATCGGCGTGTCGCACGCGGTGCAGATGACCAACGCGTGGAAGCAGGCGCTGGTGCGCGGCGCGTCGTCGGTCGATGCCGCGCGCGACGCGTTCCGCAAGCTGTTCGTGCCGGGCACCGTCGCGCTGCTGACCAACGCGCTCGGCTTCATGGTGATCATGCGGATCCGGATCGACATCGTGCGCGAACTCGGCATCACCGCGTGCCTCGGCGTGCTGCTGATGATCGTGACGAACAAGGTGTTCCTGCCGATCCTGCTGTCGTACACGCGCCTCGAGCGCGGCACGCTGGCGCGTGCGCAGCGCACGGCGGCGGCCGGCGGCAGCCGGATGTGGTCGCGCTTCGCGGTATTCGCCCGGCCGGCGCCGGCGCTCGGCGTGTTCGCGGTGGCGCTCGCGCTGCTCGCCTACGGCACGCTCGAATCGCGCAGGCTGGAGATCGGCGACATCGGCACCGGCGCGCCGGAGCTGCGCGCGAACTCGCGCTACAACCTCGACAACGCGGCGATCACGCACCAGTACAACATCGGCGTGGACGTGCTGTCGGTGATCGTCGAGACGACCGGCTTCGACGACGCGTGCCTGCATTACCCGGTGATGAGCGCGATCGAGAAGTTCGAGATGAACATGCGCGGCGTGGCCGGCGTGCAGTCGGTGACGAGCGTGTCGTCGCAGGGCAAGGTGTTCATCGCCGCGTTCAACGAGGGCAATCCGCGCTGGGCCGCGCTGCCGCGTTCCAGCGACGGGCTCACGCAGGGTTCCAACGCATTCGACCCCGACAACGGGATGAACACCGCGAACTGCAAGGCGATCCAGGTGCTGATCTACACGAAGAACCACGAAGGCACGACCATCGCGCACATCGTCGACGAGATCAGGCGCTTCGCGGCCGAGAACCCGACGCCGAACGTCGCGTTCCGGCTCGCGGGCGGCAACGTCGGCGTGATGGCTGCGACCAACGAGGCCGTCGGCGACGCGGAGATCGCGATGCTGCTGTCGATCTTCGGCGCGATCGCGCTGCTCTGCGCGGTCACGTTCCGCTCGTGGCGCGCGGTGCTGTGCATCATCGTGCCGCTCACGCTCGTGTCGATCCTGTGCAATGCGGTGATGGCGCGGCTCGGCATCGGGCTGAAGGTCGCGACGCTGCCGGTGATCACGCTCGGCGTGGGCGTGGGCGTCGACTACGGGATCTACCTGTACGAGCGCCTGCAGCACGACATCCGCCACGGCGCGACGCTGCCGGACGCCTTCGCCGACGCGATGCGCCAGCGCGGCACGGCGGCGCTGTTCACGGCCGTCACGATGTTCATCGGCGTCGGCACGTGGGCGTTCTCCGCGCTGAAGTTCCAGGTCGACATGGGCGTGCTGCTCGCGTTCATGTTCCTCGTGAACCTGTTCGGCG
>NZ_JAAGPC010000135.1:0-269 GCF_017104595.1 Burkholderia sp. Tr-20390
TGTATCTAGAGCTGCACCTGGTACCACACAGTAGTAGTGCAGGTATGTAACGTGAGGCGCTCACGTCACGACCCACGGTCGTGCGACTCGTATATCGCGCTTCTGGTGAACCACATTAGAGTCGTCACGATGCGTGATGATTGATTCTATGTATTCTAATGTCTACTCCATTCACTATGTCGTTCTATTTTATCCTCAGTCTAACTTTTTTTTTTTTTTTTTTTTTTTTTTTTAATGACACGGCGACCCCCGAAATCTACCCCATGCCA
>NZ_JAAGPC010000136.1:0-22842 GCF_017104595.1 Burkholderia sp. Tr-20390
TCGTGATCTGGCTCGCGCTCTTCATGCTCGCGCCGCCGCTCGGCCTCGCGCTCGCGTTGTACCTGAACCAGGCGGTGGCCGGCATCCGGCTCGTGAAGTCGCTGTTCTTCGCGCCGTTCGTGCTGTCCGGCGTGGTCGTCGGGCTGATCTTCTCGTGGTTCTACGATCCGACGTTCGGCCTGCTCGCGCTGATCGCCGGGCACGGCATCCCGGTGCTCGGCGATGCGCGCTACGCGACGTTCGGCATCGTATTCGCCGCGCTGTGGCCGCAGACCGCGTACTGCATGATCCTGTACCTCACCGGCCTTACGTCGCTCAACCCGGAACAGATCGAAGCCGCACGGATGGAAGGCGCGCGCGGCTTCGCGCTGCTGTGGCACGTGGTGCTGCCGCAGTTGCGGCCGACCACCTTCATGGCGATCGTCGTCACGGTGATCGGCGCGCTGCGCAGCTTCGACCTGATCTCGGTGATGACGAGCGGCGGCCCGTTCGAGAGCTCGACCGTGCTCGCGTATTACATGTACGACCAGGCGATCAAGTACTACCGGCTCGGCTATTCCGCGTCGATCGCGGTCGTGCTGTTCGCGATCATGCTCGTCTACATCGTGTTCCAGTTGCGCCGCCTGCTGCGCAACGAGCAATAACCTGACCGGTGGCCATCATGTTTCCGACTCCCCTTGCCCAATGGAAGCCTGTCTCGCGCAGGCTGTACAAGTTGTCGCTGCCGGTTGCGCTGCTGATCTGGCTGTTGCCGATGATCGCCGTGTTCGTCACGTCGGTGCGCTCGACCGAGGAACTGGTCGAAGGCCACTACTGGGGCTGGCCACGGCACTTCTCGATGATCGAGAACTATCGCGACGCGCTGACGACGTCGCCGATGCTGCATTACTTCTGGAACAGCGTGCAGATCACGGTGCCTTCCGTGCTTGGCTCGATCGCGCTCGCGGCGATGGCCGGCTTTGCGCTGGCGACCTACAAGTTTCGCGGAAGTACGGCGCTGTTCGGGACGTTCGTCGCGGGTAACTTCGTGCCCGTGCAGGTGTTGATGATTCCGGTGCGTGACTTGTCGCTGCGGCTCGGCGTGTTCAATACGGTCGAGGCGCTGATTCTGTTTCATGTCGCGTTTCAGACCGGGTTCTGTACGTTGTTTCTGCGTAACTTCATCAAGCAGTTGCCGTTCGAGTTGATCGAAGCGGCAAGGATAGAAGGCGCGGGGGAGTGGACGGTGTTTTACCGGATCGTGCTGCCGTTGATTCGGCCCGCGTTGGCCGCGCTGGCGATTCTCGTTTTTACGTTCGTGTGGAATGACTACTTCTGGGCGCTGTGTCTGACGCAAGGGGATGAGGCCGCGCCGATTACGGCAGGCGTTGCCGCGTTGAAGGGGCAATGGACGACGTCGTGGAATCTCGTGTCGGCCGGATCGATCCTGGCGGCGTTGCCGTCCGTCGCGATGTTCTTCGCGATGCAGAGGCATTTTGTGGCGGGGCTGACGTTTGGTGCGACCAAAGGCTGAACGCGCGGCCACGCTTATTCGTATCTCCCCCTCCGCATCGTGAGGTTGCCCGCTTCGGCGGGCTTTTTTTTTGTCGCTGATCGATGGGGAACTCGCCCGCCGTCGGGCGAGAAGAGCCATTGCCATGGCGCCGCCAAATGACTGCTACGTGGGACGTTGTGCGCGGAATTGGCCATAGACGAGCCGAACGTTCACCACATACTAAAGAATTAGATTTTTGCGCCGTTATCCCGGGAGAGACAACCTCTGTCCACCAAACGATACAGGTTTACATAAAAACTCACACAGTGTGCGCACCAACCCGGAAGAACGTTAATGACAAAGCAATTAATAATCGAGAACGTAAAGCAGATTGACCGACTTGTATTTGACATCCCCAATCCAGGCGTTCATATTCTCTCCGGGGGCAATGGAGCAGGAAAAAGCTGCCTACTAACTTGTCTTTTGCGGATAGGACGACCTAATGCTTTCCAGACGGCGTTTCTCACCTCAAAAATGTCAGACGCACTAGACCCATTTTCTGGTGCAAAAATTACTTATACAGTCAACAATAACTCAGTTGCGTATGCATATAGTGGCGAGCGCTGGTCTCCCATTCCAAAAAGAAATAGCAAACTCCTTCAAAGCTTCGGATATGCCAGCGTGATTTACGCGGCAGCAAACTCCGAACGAATTGAACCACGTGCCGAAGATTTTAGACCGAGCAATGTACGAGATGCTTCAGCAAAGCTCCGCGAGGCCGCGAAACGCATTCTCGGAGATGAGAAATTTGAGCATCTTAAGATTGTGAACGTCCGCCGAGGCGTCGGCGCAGAAGCCTACCTTATGCCCGACGCGAGTTCAAAACCCAAAAAAAAGATCTACTTCTCTGAAAAAAACTTCAGCCTTGGTGAGATTTGCGTTCTCAAACTATTACGCCAATTGGACACCTGCCCGCATCACTCTCTCGTTCTAATTGATGAACTTGAATTGGCATTACATCCGAGAGCGCAAGTTGGGCTTCTTCGCTATTTAGAAGATATCGCGAAGGAAAAAACCCTAACGGTTATTTTCTCCACTCACTCGGCAAACCTCATAAAATATGCCACAAGGGAAAACTTCTTCTTCATTGAGCGGGTAGCCGGAAAAACTCGCGTAGTTTCTGAATGCTATCCGACGTATGCATTAGGTCAACTGGCCCTCAAGGAGGAGCGCTCCCCAGATGTCGTAGTATACGTAGAAGATGAACAGGCCCAATTCATTGTCGACACAATGATTAAATCCTTATTAAAATCCGAGCTAGCAAACAAATCCAAACCGACCATTGTAGTAGCCCCAATTGGGACCTTTTCTTCGGTAATTGCATTTCTGGGCAGATCAAAGAGCCTTCTTCCCGATACCGTCAGGCAGGTTGCACTCCTCGACAAGGACGCTCACGATGAGTATGTCGTACCACTTAAAAAATCTGAAAATCATGCCGAGCTCGCAAAGCTTCAAGCAGTGAAAGACAAAATAAAATTCCTGCCTTGGACACCTGAGGTTGGTATTTGCAAACTATTAATGTCAGACATTGGAAAACACGAATCAGCAATACGCGATTTTTTTGACGACGGGCGAATTTCATTTGCAGACATCGACTTCCCCCGCATAACCGAGCTTTCAGGCGGGCAACTTAGGAAGTATGCAAAGAAAGTGGTGCGCGATCTGATCGACGAGATTGCAAAATTAACACTTAAAAGTCAAGAAAGGGTGAGACAGGATATTTCCGACTATTTTTCGACAGCCAGCTTAAAAGGAGCGTCTGCGACGAAACTCAAAGAATTGCTCATGCCGATTATCAACACTTAAAGGCACCGCTCTTTCTTAACATCGCAAGCCGGAAAATTGGATCCCGAATATTAAGGCTCGGGTACTGGCCGCGCGCGTATCCATTACCAATAGGCTGACTATGGTCGTTTTATATCCTCGTCTTCTGGTGATCGGAAAGCGACTCCATGAAAATTCACAACGAATTTTTCGAGAATCAGCCATCGCTACATCGCGCCCGGCTGGCCACCCTTGATCCGCAACTGCGCATCGACCGACCCGATGTTCTTCTCATGCGCCACCAGCATCTGCGTGAGCGCGTGGTGCATGTCGGGCTGCGCAAGCGTCAGCAGTAACGCCTGCAACTTCCGCACGACCCAGCGCTGCCCACGATTCAAAAACGCCAGCCGCTCGGCCAGGTCATCGATCGCCATCGCCTTCTCATAAAACGCCCCGGTAGCATGCGTCGGCGTCGCATCGAGCGACCGAATCGCATCGACCAGCACCGCACACCAGTGCGCCTCATCCTGGCGAATCCCGGCCACAAGCCGATGAAGTTCGGGATCGTCGATTTCCGCCACGGTCTCCGACGCAACCCGCGCACCTGCGCGCTCGGCTTCCAGCAGCTCATTCAGCAACGTGAGCAACGCGTCGCGCTGCGCATCAGCGAATTCTTCCGCTGCTTTGGCGGGGCGGGCGTCGTGCCCGTCGTCGTGGGTCCGGTTCGACATGCGATGTCCTCCGTTCAGGAAGCGTGGCGCACCGGTTCGCCCGGCGTGGTTCCGTCAGGCACTACACACACGACGGCGTCCACACATCACGGCAGGCAGCAGCGAGACCACACGAAGAATGGCTCACAGTCTGACATGGCCCTGTGACAAGCGTCTGCAGCCGACCCACTGTGCGTGATGCGCATCAAGACACACCGCCACGCATAGCCGACCTCACGTCCACCCTTCGAGCCTCAACGTCGACCGCACCAACCGCTGCTCCTCCTGCTCGATCTCCCGCAGATACTCGACGCACTGGCGAATATGCTCGCTCGCCGCCTTGCGCGCCTGATCGGGCAACCGCCCCGTCACCGCGTTATAGAGCCGCGCATGCTGCCGATCGATCTGCTTTTTCAACGGCTCGCGGTGATAGAGATTGTTCACCGACGCAAACACCGAACTCAGCAGCAGATCCGTCAACGACTGCAGAGTATTCACGAGCACCGGGTTATGCGACGCCTCACAGATCGCCAGATGAAACGCGTGATCGAGCTTCGCGCGCGCGGCCGGGTCGAGATCCTGCGCATCGGCCGCGGTCATCTCTTCATAGCGGCGCTTGATCAGGATGAAATCGGCCGGCGTCCCGCGCAACGCAGCGAGCCGCGCGGCCTCCGTCTCGAGCATCCCGCGCACCTCGAACAGGTCGTACAGCGTGCGCGGCTGCGAGCCGAGCAGATGCATCATCGGCGTGATCTCGCGTTGCGGGGTCAGGCTCGCCACGAACGAGCCCTTGCCGTGCGTGGTGTCGATGATGCCGCGCGCACGCAGCAGCTTCATCCCTTCGCGCACGGCCGTGCGCGACACGCCGAGCTTCTCGGTCAGCCGCCGTTCGGACGGCAATGCCTGCCCGGCCTTCAGCACGCCGTCGACGATCAGCTGCTCGATGCGCTCGGCAACGACGTCGGCCACGTTCCGCGCCGGGCCCACTCGATCCTGCGTTTCCATACTGGTATGACCACTCCGGAAGGATATCGGCGATTTTCCCACAAACCCTTTTAGTCATTCAGTTTTATGGCGACCGATACAGCAGATTTCCGGCCGCCTCTTAAAAACTGGTATGACCACATTCGCCACATCTGGACACACGAGCGCCGCCCGCCAAGAATCCCGTCCATCCGGCGCACCGCGCATCGCGCGGCCGCCTCATGAAGGAGACGGAGACAACCCCGATGAGTTTCATCTACGACGAACGGATCGACGGCCCACTCGCGACCGTCGGCCGAGACACGCTCGTCGCCGCGCTGCACGCGGCGGCGCCCGACCTCGACGTGCTGCACGAACGCGAGGCGCTCAAGCCGTTCGAATGCGACGGCCTCGCCGCGTACCGCACGGTGCCGCTCGCGGTCGTGCTGCCCGATACGGTCGAGCAGGTGCGCGCGGTGCTGCGCGTCGCGGCCGCGCTCGGTGTGCCGGTGGTCGCGCGCGGCGCGGGCACCGGGCTGTCGGGCGGCGCGATGCCGCTCGAAAAAGGCCTGCTGCTCGTGATGGCGAAGTTCAACAGGATTCTCGACATCGACCCCGATGCCGGCATCGCACGCGTGCAGCCCGGCGTGCGCAACCTCGCGATCTCGCAGGCGGCCGCGCCCTACGGCCTCTACTACGCACCCGATCCGTCGTCGCAGATCGCCTGCTCGATCGGCGGCAACGTCGCCGAGAATGCGGGCGGCGTGCACTGCCTGAAATACGGGCTCACGGTGCACAACATCCTGAAGGTCGAGATCCTGACGATCGACGGCGAGACGCTCACGCTCGGCGCCGACGCGCTCGACGCGCCCGGCTTCGACCTGCTCGCGCTGTTCACCGGCTCGGAAGGGATGCTCGGCATCGTCACGGAAGTCACCGTGAAGCTGCTGCCGAAGCCGCCAAGCGTGAAGGTACTGATGGCAAGCTTCGACGATGTCGCCGAAGCCGGCGCGGCGGTCGCGCGAATCATCGGCGCGGGGGTGATCCCCGGCGGCCTCGAGATGATGGACAACCTCGCGATCCGCGCGGCGGAAGATTTCATCCACGCGGGCTACCCGGTCGACGCACAGGCGATCCTGCTGTGCGAGCTCGACGGCTCGCCGACCGACGTCGACGAAGACGCCGAACGCGTCGCCACGTTGCTGCGCGACGCGGGCGCGACCGAGATCCGCGTCGCACGCGACGAAGCCGAACGCCAGCGCTTCTGGGCCGGCCGCAAGAACGCATTCCCGGCAGTCGGCCGCATGTCGCCGGACTACTACTGCATGGACGGCACGATCCCGCGCCGCGAGTTGCCGCGCGTGCTCGAAGGCATCGCCGCGCTGTCCGCCGAATACGGGCTGCCGGTCGCGAACGTATTCCACGCGGGTGACGGCAACATGCACCCGCTGATCCTGTTCGACGCGAACCGGCCCGGCGAACTCGACCGCGCGGAAGCGCTCGGCGGCAAGATCCTCGAGCTGTGCGTCGCGGCGGGCGGCAGCATCACGGGCGAGCACGGCGTCGGCCGCGAGAAGATCAACCAGATGTGCGTGCAGTTCAACGCCGACGAGATCACGTTCTTCCACGCGGTGAAGGCCGCATTCGATCCGCAGGGGCTGCTCAATCCCGGCAAGAACATCCCGACGCTGCACCGCTGCGCCGAATTCGGCGCGATGCACGTCCATCACGGCAAGCTGCCGTTTCCCGAACTGGAGCGCTTCTGATGCGACGCGAAATCGAATCGATCGACGACAGCGCGGCGCTCGTCGCGCAGGTCGACGCGGCGATCCACGATCGCCAGCCGCTGCACATCCGCGGCGCCGGCACGAAGGCGTTCCTCGGCCGCCCGGTCGAAGGCCGCACGCTCGACGTGCGCACGCATCGCGGCATCGTGTCGTACGACCCGACCGAACTCGTCGTCACCGCTCGCGCGGGTACGCCGCTCGCCGAGCTCGAAGCAATGCTCGGCGCGGCCGGCCAGATGCTGCCGTGCGAGCCGCCGACGTTCGGCGGTGCGGCCACGGTCGGCGGCATGTTCGCGGCGGCGCTGTCGGGCCCGCGCCGCCCGTGGGCCGGCGCGGTGCGCGACTTCGTGCTCGGCTGCCGCGTGATCACCGGCCACGCGAAGCACCTGCGCTTCGGCGGCGAGGTGATGAAGAACGTCGCGGGCTACGACGTGTCGCGGCTGCTCGCGGGCAGCTTCGGCTGTCTCGGCGTCGTGACCGAGGTGTCGTTGAAGGTGCTGCCGAAGCCGCGCGCGACGGGCGAGCTCGCGTTACAGCTTGGCGTGGACGAAGCCGTGCAGCGCGTCGCCGCATGGCGTCGCGCGGGGCTGCCGCTCGCCGGCGCATGCCACGCGGACGGCGTGCTGCGCGTGCGGATCGAAGGCGGCGAGGGCTCGGTGAAAGCCGCGCGCGACACGATCGGCGGCGAGCGCATGGATGATCGCGACGATGCGTTCTGGGCCCGGCTGCGCGACCTGGCGCTGCCGTTCTTCGACGACCCGCGCCCGCTGTGGCGCGTGTCGGTGCCGGCCTCCGCACCGCTCGATGCACTGCCCGGTGCGCAGCTCGCCGACTGGGGCGGCGCACAGCGCTGGCTGAAGAGCGATACCGCACCGGCCGACGTGCAGCGGTTCGCCGCGCAGTGGGGCGGCCACGCGACCTGCTTCACGCCGGGCACGACGCGCGAGCCGTTCCAGCCGCTGCCGCCCGCGCTGCTGCGCGTGCACCGGCAGCTCAAGGCGCAGCTCGACCCGCATGCGATTTTCAATCCCGGCCGCCTGTACGCCGACTTCTGACGCGAACCCGATCCCGACCCGCCGATGCAAACCAATCTCAGCGAAGCAAGCAAGGCCCTCGCTCGGGCCGATGAAGCGGAAGCGATCCTGCGCGCGTGCGTGCACTGCGGCTTCTGCAACGCGACCTGCCCGACCTACCAGGTGCTCGGCAACGAGCTCGACGGGCCGCGCGGGCGCATCTACCTGATCAAGCAGCTGCTCGAAGGCGAGCCGTGCGGCGAGCGCACGCAGCAGCATCTCGACCGCTGCCTGACGTGCCGCAACTGCGAGACGACCTGCCCGTCCGGCGTGCGCTATCACACGCTGCTCGACATCGGCCGCGCGGAAGCCGAGAAACGCGTGCAGCGGCCCGCGCGCGAGCGCCTGCTGCGCGCGGGGCTGCGGCATGTCGTGCCGCGCCCGGCGACCTTCGCCGCGTTGCTGAAGGCGGGCCGCGCGCTGCGCCCGCTGCTGCCCGGCACGCTGCAGGACAAGATCCCGGCCGCCGTCCCCGCGGCCGCACCGCGCCCGCCCGTACGCCATGCGCGGCGCGTGCTGATGCTCGAAGGCTGCGTGCAGCCGTCGCTGTCGCCCAACACCAATGCGGCGGCCGCGCGCGTGCTCGACCGGCTCGGCATCAGCGTGAGCCCTGTGCGCGAAGCCGGCTGCTGCGGCGCGACCGAATATCACCTGAACGCGCAGGAGGCCGGCCTCGCCCGCGCACGCCGCAATATCGACGCCTGGTGGCCCGCGATCGAAGCCGGCGCGGAAGCGATCGTGCTGACGGCGAGCGGCTGCGGCGCATTCGTCAAGGAATACGGCGACTTGCTGCGCTCCGACCCCGTCTACGCGGAGAAAGCGCAGCGCGTCAGCACGCTCGCATGCGATCTGGCCGAGGTGATCGCGGCCGAGCCGCTCGACGCGCTGGCCGGGTCGACGCCACGCCGCATCGCGGTGCATTGCCCGTGCACGCTGCAGCACGCGCAGCGCCTCGGCGGCGCGGTCGAACGCATCCTGACGCGGCTCGGCTTCGATCTGACGAATGTCGCCGACGGCCATCTGTGCTGCGGCTCGGCCGGCACGTATGCGCTGACGCAGCCCGAACTCGCGACGAAACTGCGCGACAACCGGCTCGATGCGCTCGAAGCCGCGCGGCCGGACCTGATTGTCACGGCCAACGTGGGCTGCCAGACTCACCTGAACGGCGCGGGCCGCACGCCCGTGCGCCACTGGATCGAGCTCGTCGACAACCATCTCGTCAACTGACCGGATTCCGGAGGATTGCCATGCAGACGAAACCCGAACTCGAACTCGCCGATGCCGACCGCATGCTCGCCGCCGCCCGCGTGGAAGCGGAGCGCCACGGCTGGGCCGTGTCGATCGCCGTCGTCGACGACGGCGGCCACCTGCTCGCTTTTGCGCGCCTGGACGGTGCATCGCCGGCCAGCACGTATATCGCGCAGGACAAGGCGCGCGCGGCGGCGCTCGGGCGGCGCGAGACGAAGGCGTATGAGGATATGATCAACGGTGGCCGCACCGCGTTTCTCAGCGCGCCGCTGACGGGGTTGCTCGAAGGCGGCGTGCCGGTCACGGTCGGCGGCCGGATCGCGGGCGCGATCGGCGTGTCTGGCGTAAAGTCCGAACAGGACGCGCAGATCGCCCGCGCCGGCACACAAAGCGTCGCAGCGTAACCAGCCAGAGCCGCGCGCGATTTTTTCCCCGGGAGGATTAACGATGATCGACCAAGCAGGACTGCAAGTCGCGCCAGCGCTGAGCCAGTTCATTGAAAACGAAGCGCTGCCGGGCACCGGCATCGACAAGGCCGCGTTCTGGAGCGGTTTCTCGGCCCTGGTGCACGATCTGGCGCCCCGCAACCGCGAGCTGCTCGCGGAACGCGACCGCCTCCAGCAGGAACTCGACACCTGGCACCGTGCGCACCCCGGCCCCGTGCGCGACCACGCCGCGTATCGCGCGTTCCTCGAACAGATCGGCTACCTCGTGCCGGTCCCGTCGAACGTCGCGGCAGCCACCGCGAACGTCGACAGCGAGATCGCCACGCAGGCCGGCCCCCAGCTCGTCGTGCCGCTGTCGAACGCGCGCTACGCGCTGAACGCCGCGAACGCCCGCTGGGGCAGCCTGTACGACGCGCTGTACGGCACCGATGCGCTGCCGGAAGACGGCGGCGCCGAACGCACCACGGCCTACAACCCGACGCGCGGCCAGCGCGTGATCGACTACGCGCGCAACGTGCTCGACAACGCGGCGCCGCTCGCGAGCGGCTCGCACCGCGACGCGCTGCGCTACCGCGTGCAGGACGGCCAGCTCGCCGTCGAAACCGCGAAGGGCGTCGTGGGCCTCGCGCAGCCGGCGCAGTTCGTCGGCTACCAGGGCACGGCCGACGCGCCGTCCGCGATCCTGCTGAAGCACAACGGCCTGCACCTCGAGATCCAGATCGACGCGTCGACGCCGATCGGCCGTGCCGATCTCGCGCACGTGAAGGACGTCGTGCTCGAAGCCGCGGTCAGCACGATCATCGACTGCGAGGATTCGGTCGCGGCGGTGGACGCGGAAGACAAGGTCCAGCTCTACCGCAACTGGCTCGGCCTGATGCAGGGCACGCTGGTCGAGGAAGTCGCGAAGGGCGGCAAGACCTTCACGCGCCGCCTGAACGCCGATCGCGAGTACACCACGCCGGCCGGCGGCACGCTGTCGCTGCACGGCCGCTCGCTGCTGTTCGTGCGCAACGTCGGCCACCTGATGACCAACGGCGCGGTGCTCGACCGCGACGGCAACGAGATTCCGGAGGGGATCCTCGACGGCGTCGTCACGGTGCTGTGCTCGCTGCACGACCTGAAGGCGAAGCGCAACTCACGCACCGGCTCGATCTACATCGTGAAGCCGAAGATGCACGGCCCGGTCGAAGTCGCGTTCGCCGATACGCTGTTCGCGCGCATCGAGGATCTGTACAACCTGCCGCGCAACACGCTGAAGATGGGCATCATGGACGAGGAGCGCCGCACCAGCGTGAACCTCGCCGCATGTATCGCCGCGGCCGCCGCACGCGTGGCGTTCATCAACACCGGCTTCCTCGATCGCACCGGCGACGAGATGCACACCGCGATGGAAGCGGGCCCGATGATCCGCAAGGGCGACATGAAGTCGTCGGCGTGGATCCAGTCGTACGAGCGCAACAACGTGCTCGCCGGGCTGTCGGCCGGCCTGCGCGGCCGCGCGCAGATCGGCAAGGGCATGTGGGCGATGCCGGACCTGATGCACGCGATGCTCGAGCAGAAGATCGCGCATCCGCGCGCCGGCGCGAACACCGCATGGGTGCCGTCGCCAACCGCCGCGACGCTGCACGCGCTGCACTACCACCTCGTCGACGTGCAGGCCGTCCAGCAGGAACTCGAGAAGACGCCGTACGCCAGCGAACGCGACGCGCTGCTCGAAGGCCTGCTGACCGTGCCGGTCGTCGAGCGCGCCGCGTGGAGCGAGGCCGAGATCCTGAGCGAAGTCGAGAACAACGCGCAGGGCATCCTCGGCTACGTCGTGCGCTGGGTCGAACAGGGCGTCGGCTGCTCGAAGGTGCCCGACATCCACGACGTCGGCCTGATGGAAGACCGCGCGACGCTGCGCATCTCGAGCCAGCACATCGCGAACTGGCTGCGCCACGGCGTGATCACCGAGGCGTTCGTGCTCGACGTGTTCAAGCGGATGGCGCGCGTCGTCGACCAGCAGAACGCCGGCGACCCGAACTATCGCCCGATGGCGCCCGGCTACGACCAGTCGACCGCGTTCAAGGCCGCGTGCGCGCTCGCGCTGCAGGGCACGTCGCAGCCGAGCGGCTATACCGAGCCGCTGCTGCACCGGTTCCGCCTCGCGTTCAAGGCGCAACAGCACGGCGGTTAAGCGCGGGCGTGCTTCACGAAACGGGCGGCCGCCACAGCCGCCCGTTTTCATTTTCGCGTTCGCCCGGCCGTTGAAACGAATAATCGGCACATATCGTCTGCCTTCATTTTTCGCCTGCGTGTGCCGTTATCCGGAGAGAATCGGCGGCTGCATGCCGCGCGCCACGGCCCTTCATGCCGCAAAGCCTTGCGCTGGAACGCGCTGCCCGATATTCGCCAGCCCGGGAATTCGCTGAAATTTGATCCGGATCAATGGCCCCCAACATTTTCCGCGCACGCGGACGCGCGCGTTATACTCCGTTGAATTCGCGTTGCCCGATTCGTCGGATCGTTGAATCGGCGCAGATGTCACCAGTGAATGCTTGATTTACCGGTATATCTGGCCGCGATTACCGATAATCGGCGTCCATTTTCCCCGCCGGCCGGCAGGAAGGCGTCGGAATGGTCGCGTAACGGATCGCCGCCGACACGTCATACGAACAATCGCATCGGCCCGCCTCCCGGCGGCAATGCCCACCGATCCACCGACCATGGCAGAAACCGACTACGCAATGCCCAGCGAATCCGGCCTGACGAGCCGTGTCGCCGTTCATCTGCGCCGGTTCCTGCTGCCCCACCTGATCTTCTATACCGGGCTGCTGATCGCGCTGGTCCTGCTGCTCCTGTGCGGGATCGTGCTGTACGAAGGCCGCATCGATGCACGCGAACGCTCGATCGCGATGCAGCAGAACCTGGCGCTGATGGCGTCGTGGGACATCGAGCGCAACATCGAGATCTATTCGCTGTCGCTGCAGGCCGTCGTCGAGGGAGAGAACGACCCCGAGGTCGTCAAGCTGCCGATGCCGCTGCGCCGCCAGGTGCTGTTCGACCGTGCGACGACCGCCAAGTACCTCGGCGGGATCTACGTGCTCGACGCGAAGGGCGACATCGAGGTCGACGGCAAGAGCGACGTGCCGCGCAAGGCCAACTTCAGCAACGAGCCGTACTTCGTCGTGCACCGCGATCATCCCGACGCCGGCCTGTACGTCAGCCCGCCGTATCACTCGCGGCTGCGCGGCGGCTCGCCGAGCATCGCGCTCAGCCGGCGGATCACGAAGCCCGACGGCGCGTTCGGCGGCGTCGCCGTGATGTCGATCCGGCTCGAATATTTCCAGAACCTGTTCTCGCGCCTGTCGCTGGGCGATCGCGGCTCGATCGCGCTGATCAACACGGACGGCAGGATGCTCGCGCGCGAGCCGTACGACCCGAAGATCGTCGGCCGCGACATCAGCCACGCCAGCACGTTCCGGCGGTTCATGACCGCCAATGAAGGCAGCTTCGCCGACACCGCGTCGATCGACGGCGTGCGGCGCCTGTACGTGTTCCGGCACCTCGAGAACCTGCCGCTCATCATCATGGTCGCGCGCTCGGAAGCCGATACCTACGCCGCGTGGTACGACCGTGCGATTCCGATCGGCTCCGCGATGGTCGCGCTCGCGATCGGCTTCGTCGGCCTGTCGCTGCTGCTGGACGTGCAGCTGCGCAAGCGCCACCGCGCGGAAACCGAACTGCAGGCGCTCGCGCGCACCGACGGCCTCACGGGCCTCGACAACCGCCGGATGCTCGACGTCACGCTCGCGCGCGAATGGCGCCGTGCCGCGCGCTCGCAGCACGCGCTGTCGCTGCTGTTCATCGACGTCGATTACTTCAAGCGCTACAACGACACGCAAGGGCACCAGGCCGGCGACGACGCGCTTGCCGCGGTCGGCCACTGCATCGCCGGCTGCCTGCGCCGCCCGGCCGATTACGCGGCACGCTACGGCGGCGAGGAGTTCGTCGTGGTGCTGCCCGACATCGACACGGACGGCGCGGTGACGATCGCCGAGACGATCCGCACCGGCATCCTCGATCTCGGCATCCGGCACGACGCCGGCACGTCCGGCCGCCTGACGGTGAGCATCGGCGTGACGACCAGCTATCCGGAACACGACGACGACATGCAGGGCGCGCTGAAGCTGGCCGACGACGCGCTGTATCGCGCGAAGGAAGGCGGGCGCAACCGCATCGTCGTGCACCCGGCCGCTTCCGGCGGCCTCGCGGCGCGGCAGGCCTGAGCGGCCGGACACGCCACGCCGCCGAGCGATGGCCGAGCAAGGGCCGGACGGCCGCCGGGCCGCCGTCGCCGCCCGTGCGCAAAATCGCCGACAATGTCACCTCGACCTGCCGCCGCACGGCTGACGCACCCGGCCCGCCCGCGCGGGTGCGCGGCTGCTTCGCACCACCATGAGACTCAAGGCAAAGATCTTCCTTCTGGCCATCGTGCCGTTCCTGCTCGCGATCGCCGGCATCGGCTTCGGCGTGCGCCAGCAGGCGACGTCCCTCGCGCGCACGCAGCACGCGACGATCCAGGCCGCGTACCTGTCGAGCAAGGAAGTCGAGCTGAAGCACTACGTCGAGCTGGCGACGAGCGCGATCATGCCGCTCTACGACGCGAGCGGCCGCAACGCGCGCGACGACGCGCTGCTGCGCACGCAGGCGCTCGCGATGCTGCAGAAGATGGATTTCGGCCCCGACGGCTATTTCTTCGTGTACGACCTGCACGGCAATTCGCTGATGCATCCGCGCGAGCCCGAGCGCGTCGGCCACAACTACTGGTCGATGCGCGACCCGCAGGGCGCGCTGACGATCCAGAAGCTGATCGGCGCGGCGTCGAGCGGCGGCGGCTACGTGCGCTACGCATGGCAGCGGCCGTCGACGGGCCGCGTCGCGCCGAAGCTCGGCTACGTCGTCGCGCTCGAGCGCTGGGGCTGGATGGTCGGCACCGGCATCTATCTCGACGACGTCGACACCGCGCTGCAGCGCATCGACGCACGCGCATCCGCGAACATCGAGCGCACGATGAGCTGGCTGACCGCGATCGCGCTCACCGGCGCGGCGGCGATCGCCGTGTGCGCGCTGGTGCTGAACGTCAGCGAGTCGCGCAGCACCGACGCGAAGCTCAAGCTGCTCGCGCAGCGTGTCGTCGAATCGCAGGAGCAGGAGCGGGCGCGGCTGTCGCGCGAGCTGCATGACGGGATCAGCCAGATGATGGTGTCCGCGAAGCTGATGCTCGAATCCGCGCTCGCCCGCTTCGAACGCGGCACGGCCCGCCTGCCCGAAGCCGAGCAGGCACTGGCATCGGGCGTCGGGCGGCTCGGCGACACGCTGCGCGAAGTGCGGCGCATCTCGCATGCGCTGCGTCCGTCGATGCTCGACGACCTCGGCCTCGCAGCCGCGCTCGAGCAACTGGTGCGCGAGCTTGGCGCCGAAAGCGGCATCGACATCGGCTATACGCAGGTCGCGCACAGCGGCACCCGGCCGCTGCCCGAAGCCGTCAACACCGCGCTGTTCCGGATCGCCCAGGAGGCGCTCAGCAACATCGTGCATCATGCGCAGGCGTCGCGCGCGGCCGTCACGCTCGACGTCGGCGCGCAATCCGTCATGCTGACCATCGCCGACAACGGCTGCGGCTTCGACGCCGAACGCTCGCAGGCCGACGCGCGCCGCGGCATCGGCCTGCGCAACATGCGCGAGCGCCTCGACGCACTCGGCGGCATGCTGACGATCACGTCGCAGGTCGGCCACACGATCGTCGCCGCGCGCGTGCCGCTGCCCGGCGCCGCGTCATGACGCGCCCCATCACAGGAGACCTTTCACGCATGAGCGCCCCCGACACCGCCCGGCCCGTCGCCCGACTGCTGCTCGTCGACGATCACCCGCTCGTGCGCGACGGCTTGCGGATGCGGCTCGAAGCGGCCGACTTGTCCGTGGTCGGCGAAGCCGGCAACGCCGACGAGGCGCTCGCGCTTGCCGCGTCGCTCGAACCCGATCTCGCGCTGATGGACGTCGGCATGAACGGGATGAACGGCATCACGCTCGCGGGCGTGTTCCACGAGCGCTTTCCGGGCATCCGCGTGCTGATGCTGTCGATGCACGACAACATCGAATACGTGACGCAGGCCGTGCGTGCCGGCGCGAGCGGCTACCTGCTGAAGGATTCGCCCGCGAGCGAGATCGTGCGTGCGATCGGCGCGGTGCTGGCCGGCCAGACGTTCTTCAGCGAGGGGCTCGCCGCGCGGATGATCCACGCGAGCGCGACCGCGTCGCCGCTCGACCGGTTGACGCCGCGCGAACGCGACATCCTCGACGCGCTGGCGGAAGGGCTGTCCAGCAAGCAGATCGCGCAGCAGACGGGGCTGTCGGTGCGCACGGTCGAGACGCACCGGCTCAATCTGAAGCGCAAGCTGGAGATAGAAGGGCAGGCCGAGCTGATCAAGTTCGCGGTCGAGCATCGGCGGAGGTAGGCCAGCATGTCAACGGCGTCCACCTCACGATTCGCCGTCCAATTTCATACTCGTCCAATCGACCGCTCCCCGGGTCGATGGAATCCTTTCGCTTGCCGGAACGAGCATCGTGCTCGTGTTTCGCATGACGCCTGCATGAACTCGTCGTGCGGCAACCGGCATCACCGGCAGATATCGGTGATCTGGACCGAGGAGCGAAATCATGATGCGCCGTATCGCCGTTGTCGGCGACGAGTTGGAAACCGGGGGACACGTCATTGCCTACGCAGGGCCACGATTCACGTTTGGCGACGCTGGCCATCAGGTTGCTTTGATCGGCGGCCCCGCGTTCTGTGAAGCATGCGGAAGTACTGGACAGATTGCCAAGGCCGGCGGACCGAAGCGCATCGCATTCATGGGCGAAACGGCGGCCGATGGCGACATCGTTTTATGTCGATGTGCGACACCGCCACGCATCATCGCGGTGCTCTCCGGCAATTCATGGTGCGATGACGAAGCGGAAACGGAAGGCGTCGTTTCGTCCGGATCGAATCCGCAACGCAATACGGCGGCCGTAGCCGCGGGCGCATATGACGAATGCGTTCGCGCCGTCGGAAACGGCGCATTGCCGGATTATCCGTACATCATCGAAACATCGGACGGGCGTGTTCACTCGGGTCGACTCGATGCCACCGGATACCTGCCGCGTGTTCATACGAGCCATGAGGGCACGTACACGGTCTATTGGGGCGACGAAGCGCTCGCACGATTGAGCGGGGATGCGTAATGCCAAACGCAAAAACAGTCGTGAGGACGACCGCCGTTCAAAACTCGCACAAGGAAGTCCAACTGAAGTCGGTGACGTTTTCCGAACTCTGGAGCAACTATGCTCACGGAAATCCATACGCCGATCCAAACGGGCAGTACCAGAACCAGTGCGCCATCCGGATGAGTGTAACGCTGCACAACGTCGGCATCGAGATGAAGTCGTTTTCGCAGAAACGGGTCCGGCCAATGCCAGGCAAGCCGACACTGGGCCGCCTCATGCTCAACGGCAAATCGACGGCCACACGCGCATACGAGTTTGCTGAATGGTTGAAGCTGCGCCCGATCGCAGGATTACCCGCTCCGGAGAACGTGACCGGCCCCGATTGGGAAAACCGGGTCAGAAATCGCACCGGCATCATTTTCTTCTTCGGGTACTGGCAACAACAGGGCGACGCTGCCGACGACTTTAGCGGCGGACATATCGACCTCTGGAACGGTTCTCGCCTCCCGGTATCCAGTACGAGAGGTATCTTCGCGTCGATAGGCCGACGAATCGGAATATCCAGCCTGCAGATTCCACTCACGGATCTCGGCTACTCCGATCTGGCAAAATCGAAAACCATCCTTTTCTGGGAGATCAGGTGAAACGTGCCGGATTTTCACTTGCGTACTGGACCGCGGGCCTGATCACGACGTGGTTTGCATGCTGGATCGGGAGCCGAATCGACTGGCGCATTCATACCGGTTTGCGGTGGCCTTCCGATCGGAATTCTTGCCATGAAATCGACCTCTGCTCTCCGCCGTGGCCGACTACCATTCTGCTCGTTGCGTTTCTGATCGGGCCATCACTTGCATTCGCCTTCACGGGTTGGAGAATCAGTCGCCACCGCGTCACGGCAAAAAAATTGGCATCTTCTTTGGTCGCCTTGGCAGTTCCCACGATGCTCATGTACATCGGTACATATGTCATTCGATAGCTTGGTCGAATGAACAGCGGTGAGAATGCGCTCTTCGTCGGATGACGTGATCTGAAAGCCGTTCTTGCCGCCGCCGTGCGCGTCGTGACACGCATGAAAAGTTGATCGACCACTGTCATTCCGATTGTGACGACGTCACGCACGCCGCCGCCGCGCGTCCCGACTGCTTCTCCGTTTCACGCCGCACCATCAGCATCACCGCAACCACAATACTAAGGATCCCGGAACACAAAACCGCAATCGAAAACCCGTGCGCCATCGCGTCCCGATACGCGCCGAGCAGCGCCGGCTGCCCTGCCGCAAACACATGCTCCATCACCGCCTGCCGCGCGAGCGTATCCGCTTGCGCGCTGCCGGCCACCAGCATCGCGGCCGTCATCCGGTGCAGCGCACCGACGCTCATCATGCTGCCGAGCACCGCGATGCCCATGCTCATCCCCGTCTGGCGCAACGCGTTCATCGTCGCCGACGCCATGCCCGCGCGTTCGGCCGGCGCCAGTTCCATCACGGTCATGCCGGTCGCGGGCACCGCGAGCCCCATGCCGACGCCGAGCACCGCCAGCGCGACACCGACCGGCCCATACGGCGTGCCCGCACCGAAGCCGGCCATGACCGCGAGCATCGCGCCGATCAGGCCGTACCCGGCCACCATCAGCGCATGCAACGGAATACGCGCCGCGATGCGCCCGAACAGCATCGACGTGATCGCCGTCATCACGAACTGCGGCATCAGTTGCCAGCCGGCCTCGGCAGGCGTGCGCCCCTGCGCCTGCTGCAGGAACAGCGACAGGAAGAACAGGCTGCTGTACCCCGAGAACCCGAGCACGAACGACGCGAGATTGGCGCGCACCAGCCGCCGGTCGCGAAACAGCCAGACCGGCAGCAGCGGCCGCTCGACACGCGTCTCGACTCGCACGAACACGACGAACGCCACCGCGGCGCCCGCCAACGGCGCGAGCACCTTCGCATGCCACGCGCCGACTTCGCCGATGCCGATCAGCCCGTACGTGAGCAACCCGAGCCAGATCACGCTCAGTGCCTGGCCGAGCGGATCGAACGCCGCGTGCTGCGGATGCCGGCGCTCCGGAATGCCCCATGCGCCGAGCAGCACGGTCACGATGCCGATCGGCACGTTGACGAGGAAGATGTTCTGCCATCCGCCATGCTCGACGAGCAGGCCGCCCACCAGCGGCCCGAGGATCAGCGCGAGCGCACTGAACGCGGACCACCCGCCGATCGCGCGGGCACGCTCGCGCGCATCGGGAAACGCATGCGTGAGGATCGGCATCGCGCCCGGTATCAGCAACGCACCGGCGAGCCCCTGGATCGCGCGCCCGATCAGCAGCGGCTCGATGCTGCCCGCGCATGCGCATACCACCGATCCCGCCGTGAACAGGACGACGCTGGCGAGCCAAACACGCTTGTGCCCGTAGCGATCGCCGAGCGGCCCGGCCGACAGCATGAACGCGGACAGCGCCAGCGCATACGCATTGACGACCCACTGGAGGCCGCCGATATCGGTATCGAGCGCCGTCTGCAGCGTCGGCAACGCGACGTTGACGATGCTGATGTCGAGCGTGGCGAGAAAGGTGCCGAGACAGGCGGCCAGGACGAGTGCGGCGCGACGGTAGCGAGGCATGGTGGTCAGCCCTTGACGGGCATCGAGATGAGAATGATTCTCATCATATATATTGACTGACCGTCGGTCAATGGATTGCGTTGGCCGTGAGCAGGACGCTGGCCTAAACTGCGGGCTTTGCATGAACGGGCGTCGAGCCGCGCGATGACGGACAGGACCAAGGCAGGACTCAGGACAGTGAAAGACGACACGCCGGCAGGCAAGCCGCGCACGAAGCCGGCGGAAGTGCGCCTCGAGGAACTGATGGCGGCGGCCGAGACGCTGTTTCTCGCGCAGGGCGTGGAAGCGACGACCATCAGCGAGATCGTCGAACACGCGCAGGTCGCGAAGGGCACGTTCTATCACTACTTCGAATCGAAGTCCGACATGCTCGCCGCGCTCGCGCAGCGCTACACGGCGTCGTTCCTCGACCGTTTGCAGCACGCGGTGGACGCGTGCGACGCCGACGACTGGCTCGCGCGCCTGCGCGCGTGGATCCGCGCCAACATCGAAACCTACGCGGCGACCTACCGCACGCACGACATCGTCTACACGAACCACCATCACCACGATCGCGCGAATGCCGACAAGAACGCGATCCTCGACCAGCTCGGCGCGATTCTCGACGGCGGCGCACGGGCCGGCACCTGGCGGCTCGCGCATCCGCAGGTCACCGCGCTGCTGATCTATGCGGGCGTGCATGGCGCGACCGATCACATCATCGCGACGCCGGAAGCGGATCGTGCCGCGTTCGTCGATGCGGTGGTCGACGATTGCCTGCGGATGCTCGGCGTCGGCGCGTAACGCGCCGCCAGCGCACCGCCATGAAAAAGGGCGCCCGAGGGCGCCCTTCGTGCATCCGGAATCCGGATCGCTCAGCGGCCGTCAGTTCGTCCGCGAATTGTGCTTCTGCAGATATGCGATCAGGCCGTCGATGCCGCCCGATGCGAGCTGGCTCTTGAACTGGCCCTGGTAGACCTGGATCAGCCACGCGCCCGACATGTCGATGTCGTAGATCTTCCAGTCGTTGCCGACCTTGCCGAGACGATAGCCGACCGACTGGCTGTCGCCCGGCGTCGTGACCGTCGACTGGACGAGCGCGTCGGCGCCCGACGCACCGCCGGCCTTGAACGAGAACTTCGCGTCCTGGCTGCCGAGCTGCGCGAGCGACGCGGCGTAGGTGCGCGTCATCAGCAGCCTGAACTGCTTGTACAGCTCCTGCTGCTGTTGCGGCGTGGCCTGCTTCCACGCGTCACCGACCGCGATGCGGGTCGTGCGCTCGAAGTTGGTCGCGGGCAGGAAGCGCTGCTCGACGACTGCCGAGACCTTCGCCATGTCACCGCCGCGTGCGGCCGGATCGGCCTTCATCGCGTTGACGGTGCCCTCGACCGCGTTGCGGACGATATCGACCGGCGCGCTCTGCGCGAAAGCGGAAACCGACACGGCGGCCGCCGCGACGAAAGCAAACAGTTGACGTTTCATACGAATATCGCTCGATGAGAAAAAACGACCGGTTCATTGCACCGGCCGACGGAGCAAAGTATACCGGGCCCGACGCCTCGGTGCGCCGCCGTGACCGACTGTTACCTTTCAGATCCTTTGTCACAGGCTCGCGGCGGCGCGTCGAAGCAGCGCGGCGCCGTTTATGTAAATATCCCCTTACAAACCGGCCGGCAACCGGCATCGATTCCGCCGTCGCGAACAAATCTCCTTCCGTTCTCGTAACCCCCAACGTCACGACCGCCGCCACGCTGCGCCGGTATACTTGGCTACTTTGCCCTTTCCAGCCGCTCCCCACCGCCACATGGTGACATCTCTCATCGTCCGACTCGTTGCATGGTCGGTACGCCGGCCCGTCTGGGTCGTCGTGCTGTCGCTCGTCATCGCCGCGCTCAGCGGCGTCTATGTCGCGCAGCATTTCAAGATCAACACCGACATCAGCAAGCTCGTCGATGCGGAACCGCAATTTGCCGCACTCGGCCACGCCGTCGACAAAGCGTTCCCGCAACGCAACGGCACGATCCTCGCGGTCGTCGAGGCGCCCGCGCCGGAATTCGCGAATGCCGCCGCGCAGGCGCTGACCGACGCGCTGCAGAAGGATGCCGCCGCCGGCCGCATCGGCCAGGTCGCCGAGCCCGGCGGCGGGCCGTTCTTCGAGCACAACGGGCTGCTGTTCCTGTCGCCGCAGGAAGTCACCGATACGACCGCGCAGCTCGCGAGCGCGCGCCCGCTCGTCAACGAACTCGCGAAGAACCCGAGCCTGACCGGGCTCGCCACGACGCTCTCCACCACGCTCGGCCAGCCGCTGCTGACCGGCCAGGTGAAGCTGCCGACGATGGCGAAGCTGCTCGCCCGCAGCGCC
Organism: Burkholderia sp. Tr-20390; assembly: GCF_017104595.1. Taxonomy (NCBI): domain Bacteria; kingdom Pseudomonadati; phylum Pseudomonadota; class Betaproteobacteria; order Burkholderiales; family Burkholderiaceae; genus Burkholderia; species Burkholderia sp. Tr-20390. Next base: position 21,727 of record NZ_JAAGPC010000136.1, read on the forward strand.
GCGACGGTCGACGACGTGCTGGCCGGCAAGCCGGCCGCGTTCTCGTGGCGCGCGCTGGTCGACAACGATGCCGCGCGGCAGCCCGCGCGCGCGTTCGTCACCGTGCAGCCCGTGGTCAACTACGGCGCGCTGAAGGCCGGCGCGGAAACCAGCCAGGTGATCCGCGACGCGGCCCGTTCGATCGACCTCGAGAAGCGCTACGGCGCGGTCGTGCGCCTGACCGGCGAACAGCCGCTCGCCGACGACGAATTCGCGTCGGTCGAGGACGGCGCGGCGCTCAACGGCGTCTTCACGCTGCTCGCCGTGCTCGTGATCCTGTGGCTCGCGCTGCGCTCGAAGCGGATGATCGGCTCGGTGCTCGTCACGCTGTTCGTCGGCCTCGTCGTGACCGCCGCGCTCGGCCTCGCGATGGTCGGCTCGCTGAACATGATCTCGGTCGCGTTCATGGTGCTGTTCGTCGGCCTCGGCGTCGATTTCTCGATCCAGTACGGCGTGAAGTACCGCGAGGAGCGCTTCCGCGATCCGCGCATCGACCACGCGCTGATCGGCGCCGCGCACTCGATGGGCATGCCGCTCGCGCTGGCCACCGCGGCCGTCGCGGCGAGCTTCTTCTCGTTCATCCCCACCGCCTATCGCGGCGTGTCCGAGCTCGGCCTGATCGCGGGCGTCGGGATGTTCGTCGCGCTGCTCACCACGATCACGCTGCTGCCCGCGTTGCTGCGCCTGTTCGCGCCGCCGGGCGAATCGAAGACGCCGGGCTTTCCGTGGCTCGCTCCGGTCGACGATTACCTCGACCGCCATCGCAAGCCGATCCTGATCGGCACGCTCGTGGTCGTGATCGGCGCGCTGCCGCTACTCGCATTCCTGCGCTTCGACTTCAACCCGCTGCACCTGAAGGACCCGAACAGCGAATCGATGGCGACGCTGCTCGCCCTGAAGGATTCGCCGGAAGCCGCCGTCAACGACGTCACGCTGCTCGCGCCGTCGCTCGCGCAGGCCGATGCGGCCGCGAAGCGCCTCGACGCGCTACCCGAAGTCGGCCGCACGACCACGCTGTCGACCTTCATCCCCGCCGACCAGCCGGCCAAGCGCGCGGCGATCGCCGCGGCCGCGAGC
>NZ_JAAGPC010000137.1:0-23169 GCF_017104595.1 Burkholderia sp. Tr-20390
AGGCGGCTGTCGACATCAAGTATCGCGAGAGCGTCGAGGCCGTGCAGGCGCTCGCCCGCGGCGAGTGCGACCTGGCCGGCTTCCATCTGCCGCGCGGCGAGGGTGATGAACGGTGCAACGGCAAGCGGCACAAGCAGGCGTGACATGGGGCGGTCCACAGGAAGAAAATCCGACGGTTCGGGAAGGCATCTTGACGGCAAAATGTCAGGAAGCGGCCGAAATGGCCGTCCGGCCAGTTGCCGATCGGCCGACGATGCAAGCCGCACGGCGGCTGTTACGCTTTTGCATCGGCCGGCGCATCCCGATCGCGCGGCGAGCGCTGCCGCGCCCCGTTCCCACAGGAGTCATCCATGTCTTACATGCTGTTGATAGTCGAGCCGACCGAGCAGCGCGCCGAACGCACGCTCGACGAAGGTCAGGCGCTTTACGCGCGGATGGTCGATTTCGCCGAGACGCTGAAGGCGCGCGGCGTGCTGCGCGGCGTCGAGTCGCTGGAGCGCTCCGAGCGCGGGACGCGCGTGCAGGTGCGCGACGGCGAGACGCGGCTGCTCGACGGCCCGTTCGCGGAGGCGAAGGAGATGGTCGGCGGCTTCTTCATCGTCGACGTCGATACCCGCGAGGAAGCGATCGAGATCGCGCGCCAGTGCCCGGCCGCGCAATGGTGCACGGTCGAGGTGCGGGCGGTCGGTCCGTGCTTCCTGTGAAGGTCGAGACTCGGTATTTACCCTGATATGTCGCGGAATATGTCGATCCGGCCGTCTTCCGGCCGTCGTCCGGATAAGGCGCCGATGAATGGGCGCTGCCTTCCACCGACGACAAGGAGTGAACGATGCGATTCATGATCATGATCCGGGCGAACGCCGTCAGCGAATCCGATGCGTTGCCGGACAACCGGCTGGTCGAGGCCATGACCGTCTATCACGAGGAGCTGGCCAGGGCCGGCGTGCTGCTCGACGCGAACGGGCTGCGGCCGAGCGCGCGTGGCTGGCGCGTGCGCTACACGGGCGGCAAGGCCACCGTGGTCGATGGCCCGTTCGCCGAAACGAAGGAACTGATTGCCGGCTATACGCTGATCCAGGTGCGTTCGCGCGACGAAGCGCTCGAATGGACGCGTCGGTTCCCCGCGCCGTTCGGCGCCGAGATGGATTGCGAGATCGAGGTGCGGCCGCTGTTCGAGCTCGACGACCTCACGCCGAGCGATGCGGTCGAGCGGTTCCGCGAACTCCACGTCGGCCGCACCAGCGCCTGATTGATTGCCGCCTGAATCCAACCTCACCCGGAGTACCCGACATGCACAAGATGGTTTTCATCAACCTGCCCGTGGCCGACCTGCCGCGCTCGAAGGCGTTCTACCAGGCGCTCGGCTACGAGGTCGTACCGGCCTATACCAACGACCAGGCCGCCTGCATCAAGATCAGCGACACGATCTTCGCGATGTTGCTCGTGCGGCCGTTCTTCCAGACGTTCACCGGCAAAACCATCATCGATCCGGCAACGCAGGTGCAGGTCCTGTCGTGCCTGTCGTGCGACAGCCGCGCCGAGGTCGACGCGATCGTCGCGAAGGCGCTGGCGGCCGGCGGGTCCGCGCCGCAGGCGCCGCGCGAGTACCCGAACATGTATGGCCACGGGTTCGACGATCCGGACGGCCATGCATGGGAGCTGATGGCCATGCCGCTGGACGGGTCCGCCGAGGGGCAGGCGTCGTGACGCGTGAGGCGACTCACCGTGCGATCGAAGCGGTCTGGCGGATCGAGGCGCCCAAGATCATCGCGCGCGCCGCGCGCGTGGTGCGCGACGTCGGCGTGGCCGAGGAGCTGGCGCAGGACACGCTCGTCGCGGCGCTCGAGCACTGGCCCGTCGACGGCGTGCCCGACAACCCGGCCGCATGGCTGATGACGGCCGTGAAGCGTCGCGCACTCGATCGTGTCCGGCAGGAGTCGCTCCACGCGGCGAAGCGCGACCAGCTCGGTCACGAGATGGACGCGCTCGAGGCGCACGTCGTCCCCGACATCGCGGAGGCGCTGGCCGACGCGAGCGACGACGACATCGGCGACGACCTCCTGCGGCTGATCTTCACGTCGTGCCATCCGGTGCTGTCGACCGATGCGCGCGTCGCACTCACGCTGCGGCTGCTCGGCGGGCTGACGACGGGCGAGATCGCGCGCGCGTTCCTGACGCCCGAGCCGACGATCGCGCAGCGGATCGTGCGCGCCAAGCGCACGCTCGCGGCGGCGCACGTGCCGTTCGAGGTGCCGGCGGCCGACGCGCGGCCTGCGCGGCTCGCGTCGGTGCTCGAAGTGATCTATCTCGTGTTCAACGAAGGCCATGCGGCGACCTCGGGCGACGACTGGACGCGCCCGGCGCTGTGCGACGAGGCGTTGCGGCTCGGCCGCGTGCTGGCCGGGCTGGCGCCGGACGAGAGCGAGGTGCTCGGGCTCGTCGCGCTGATGGAGCTGCAGGCGTCGCGCATGCATGCGCGCACCGATGCGCAGGGCCGGCCCGTGCTGCTGCTCGACCAGGATCGCAGCCGCTGGGATCCGCTGCTGATCCGGCGCGGCCTCGCGGCGCTCGAACGCGCGACGAAGCTCGGCGGCGTACGCGGGCCGTATGCGCTGCAGGCCGCGCTGGCGGCCTGCCATGCGCGGGCGCGGCGGGCGTCGGATACGGACTGGGCGCAGATCGTCGCGCTGTATGACGCGCTCGCCGAAGTCGCACCGTCGCCGGTCGTCGAGCTGAATCGTGCGGTGGCCGTCGGGATGGCGTTCGGGCCCGCTGCGGCGCTCGAACTCGTCGACGCGCTGCGCGACGATCCCGCGCTCGCGCGCTATCACTGGCTGCCGAGCGTGCGCGGCGACCTGCTGGCGAAGCTGGGCCGCGCCGACGAGGCGAAGGCCGAATTCCGCCGCGCGGCGGAACTGACGCGCAACGAGCGCGAACGTGAATTGCTGCTCAGGCGCGCAACGGACGCGTGACGCACGCGGCACGCGCGAATGCCGCGCACCGAGCCCCGCGCACCGAGCCCCGAGCCCCGAGCCCCACATCCCGCCAAGCACTATCGCCCGGATTGAAAAAGCCTATTGGGGGATGCGAACGCGAGCGCCTAGATTGAAGAGCACGATGCGCGCGCCCCGGCAAGCGCATCGTTCCCCACATACCTGATCGACCCGGCTCCGCACGCGGCCGCGCCGACTCGAACGGAGGCGCAAATGGCTCAACTCAAGGGCAGCAAAACCGAAGAGAACCTGAAAGCCGCATTCGCGGGCGAATCGCAGGCGAACCGGCGTTATCTGTATTTCGCTTCGAAGGCTGACGTCGAAGGCCAGAACGACGTCGCCGCGCTGTTCCGCTCGACCGCCGAAGGCGAAACCGGCCATGCGCACGGCCATCTCGAATACCTGGAGGCCGTCGGCGATCCGGCAACGGGCTTGCCGTTCGGTTCGTCGCGCCAGAATCTCGAATCGGCGATCGCCGGCGAAACGCACGAATACACCGACATGTATCCGGGCATGGCGAAGGCGGCGCGCGAGGAAGGCTTCGACGAAATCGCGAACTGGTTCGAGACGCTCGCGAAGGCTGAACGCAGCCACGCGAACCGCTATACGAAGGCGCTGGACAGTCTCGTCGACTGACGGGCCGCCGCGGGCCGCACGGCAGCCCGTGCGACCGGCAAGCGGCCGGCTGTTCGTTCATCGCTGCCCGCATCGCGCGGGCGGCGCTGGCGCGCATGCGCGCCGCGCTGGATGGAGCGCCCCATGCCCCACAAGGAAGGCAGTCTCGAAGCCCCGACCCGGCATCCGCTCGACTGGCAGTCCGATGCGTTCTACGACCAGGCCGCGATCGATGCGGAAATGACGCGCGTGTTCGACATCTGCGCCGGATGCCGGCGCTGCGTGTCGTTGTGCGGCGCGTTTCCGACGCTGTTCGATCTGGTCGACGACACGCCGATGGGCGATATCGAGGAGGTGCCGAAGGCCGCGTTCGGCAAGGTCGTCGACCAGTGCTATCTGTGCGACCTCTGCTACATGACGAAATGCCCGTACGTGCCGCCGCATGCGTGGAACGTCGACTTTCCGCACCTGATGCTGCGCGGCAAGGCCGCGCGCTACAAGCGCGGCGAAGCGACGCTGCGCGACAAGGTGCTGTCGAACACCGACGCGCTGGGCCACTTCGCCGGCATTCCGATCGTCACGCAGGCGGTGAACGCGGTGAACCGCACGCCGCCCGCGCGCCATGCGCTCGAGGCGACGCTCGGCGTCGATCGCCACGCGTGGCTGCCGGAATTCGCGCCGCGCAAGTTCCGGCGCGCGGCGAGGCCGTCGGACGGCTTGCCCGTGCGCGACGGCGAACGCACGCCCGGCAAGGTTGCGATCTATGCAACCTGCTACGTGAATTTCAACGAGCCCGGCATCGGCCACGACCTGCTCGCGATCCTCGCGCACAACGACATCCCGTACGAACTCGTCACGCGCGAAGCCTGCTGCGGGATGCCGCTGCTCGAGCAGGGCAATCTCGCTGGCGTGGCCGCGAAGAAGGACGTGAACCTGCCCGTGCTCGAACGCTACGCGCGCGAAGGCTATGCGCTGATCGGTGCGATCCCGAGCTGCGTGCTGATGTACAAGAGCGAGCTGCCGCTGATGTTCCCCGGCGACGAAGCGGTGCGCGCGGTGGCCGACGCATTCTGGGATCCGTTCGAATACGTGATCGCGCGCCATCGTGACGGACTGCTGAAGACCGATTTCAAGACCAGCCTCGGCACCGTGTCGTATCACGTGCCGTGCCATGCGCGCGTGCAGAACATCGGCCGCAAGACGGCCGACGCGCTGTCGCTCGTGCCCGACACGCGCGTGAACGTCGTCGAGCGCTGCTCGGGCCATGCGGGCACGTTCGGCGTGAAGAAGGAGTTTCACGCCGACGCGATGCGGATCGGCGCTCCCGTGTTCAAGGCGATGGCCGAGCCGCGGCCGGATGTCGTGTCGTCGGACTGCGCGCTGGCCGGCCATCACATCGTGCAGGGCATCGACGACCAGGGGCTGCCGTCCGCGCCGCTCGCGCATCCGCTTACGCTGCTGCGCCGCGCGTACGGCATCTGAGCCGCCGCCGGCCGACCCACGAGGACCTCCCATGACGTTGACCCGCGACTCCCTGCTGACGCTCGAAGCGTACGCGAAGATCCGCAAGGCCGAACACGCGCGGCTCGTCGCGTACAAGCGCCGTCGCGCGGTGGCGCTCGGCAACCACCTGCGCTTCCTGTTCGAGGACGAGACGACGATCCGCTATCAGATCCAGGAGATGCTGCACATCGAGAAGATCTTCGACCAGGCCGGCATCGAAGGGGAGCTGGACGCGTATCTGCCGCTCGTGCCCGACGGCACGAACCTGAAGGCGACGATGCAGATCGAATACGAGCACGAGATCGAACGGCACGCGGCGCTCGCGCGGCTGATCGGTGTCGAGGATCGCGTGTACCTGCAGGTCGACGGGCATGCGCGCGTCTACGCGATCGCCGACGAGGATCTCGACCGCGACACCGCCGAGAAGACGTCGGCCGTGCACTTCGTGCGCTTCGAGCTCGACGGGCCGATGCGCGCGGCGCTCAGGGGCGGGGCGGCACTCTCGATCGGTTGCGATCACCCGGCCTACACGATGCCGCCGCAGCGCGTGGACGCGGACGTGACCGCGTCGCTGGCTGCCGATCTGCGCTGACGCGTCCGCTGCAACGTCCGGCACCGCCTGCCACCGGTTTTCCTTTTTCCGTTCCGACCCGAAACACAATTCCCGCCCCCGATGCGGCGCGATCGCCCGCGCGTCGCCCCCGAAGATGTAACAGACGTCACGAGTTTGCGCGTGGCGAAAAATGTGCATCGCACGTCACCGTGCTTTCATCACTCGCAGAGAAACAATAAAAAGATTGTGCATGGAGATAATTTAAATCGGCCGGATTTGAATGATTTACCGATTCGTGAATATCTTGTTACGCTTTTTTCCCTGATTTACCGATATCGGGAAGCAATGCGCGGGATTGTTGCCGGCCGGGGTCGGAGCAGCCCGGAAATGCCCGTGAAAAGGCATTCTTCATACGCTGCGGAGCCCCGCCAGACGGGCCTTTGCAGCGACGGGCATAAAGATCCCGCAAAAAAATTCAAGCGTAAATACATTACGCATCCATGGCAGGTTGTTTCAGTGCGTAACATTAAGTCATTGTCATATTGAGATAAACCCTAGGGATGGTATGCTTCGTGCACAAAAATTCCCACATTGGAGTGAGACCGTGATTTGTGCGTCATTGCCGGGAATCTCGGCACCGTGAAAGTGCGGTGTCGCACCGGCATGCACAACAGCGGATAACCATAATGTGCAACCTGGCCGCCCCGCGACGCGATGTGTCGCGACGGCGCCGCCAATCGCAGCCCCGGCCTGGCTGCGTGGAGAGATCTACTATGTTCTTCGATGAGCTTACCGATGAAGAGTGGTTTCGTCTTTCAACGCTGATCGCCGATGAACCCATCCGGCTGAACCGCCGTGGGCGTCCACGAGCCGAACCGCGCGTCGTTGCCAACGCGGTGCTCTGGATCCTGACGACCGGTGAAGCCTGGTCGAAACTGCCCGGCCGCTATCCGTCCGGGCCGACGTGCCGTCGCCGCTACGAGGAGTGGCTCGCGTCCGGCACGCTGCTGCAGATGATCGACGTGCTGACCCAGTTCAGCGGGCGCACGTTCGCGTATATCCCGCCGCCGCCGGAGCCGGCCGTGCCCGCGCGCCGTGCCGAGCCCGTGCCCGATAACGATCGCTTGCGCGGCGTGTTCTGGCAGAACCCCGAGTCGTGGCAATTGCCGGTCGCTCAGGCAAACGTTTGGGAGGGCGAGGGTGCGTCGATGAGCGCGCGGCCGGTCGACGAAGTCGTCGATCCGTCGTTCGCGGTGCCCGGTGCGCCGTCGACGGCGCTGCGCCATGCGCATGCGTCGTCGGCGAGCTTCGCCGCGGCCGAACCGCAAGTCGACCAATATCGCGGCTATACGATCTGCGGCATTGCGCAGCCGGTGCAGAACCTGATGTATCGCGCGTGGGCCGAGATTACGCAGGACGACCGGCGCGTCGAACGCTCGGGCCTGATCGGGCCGCGCTTCACCGATGCCGAGGAAGCCGAGCAGTTCGCGCTCGACTGGGCGCGCCAGTGGATCGATCGCCATGGCGCGAGCGACGAACCGGCGCGCGAGCCGCAAGGCGAGGTGCTGGCCGGCTTGTCCGCGCTCGCGCGTGCCGAGTCGGACATCCAGCGCTTCATCGCCGAGCGCCATGCGGGCGCGCTGTCCGAAAGCCGCAACGATCCGGTGCAGCCGGAGCGTCGCGAGTACGTGTACCGCGTCGGCTGATCGCCGACCGGGTGAAACGCGCGGGCCGTCGTGTGCCACGACGCCCGCGCGGAAGTCCCGTCTTTCCATGCCTGCGTTGCCCGAGGCGCCGCTGTCGAAGCGGCGCCTCGCTGTGCACGTGCGTTACTGCCGGCCGTAGGTATCGTCGAAGCGGACGATGTCGTCCTCGCCGAGATACGCGCCCGACTGCACCTCGATCAGCTCGAGCGGCATCTTGCCCGGGTTCTCCAGGCGGTGCGATACGCCGAGCGGGATGTACGTCGATTCGTTTTCGGACAGCAGGAACGTTTCGTCGCCGCGCGTGATGCGCGCGGTGCCGCAGACGACGATCCAGTGTTCGGCGCGATGGTGGTGCATCTGCAGCGACAGTTGCGCGCCCGGCTTCACGACGATGCGTTTCACCTGGAAGCGCTCGCCCATGTCGACCGAGTCGTAGTGGCCCCACGGGCGATGCACCTTGCGGTGATCGGTCGCTTCCGCGCCGCGTTGCGCCTTGATGCGCCCGACGATTTTCTTCACGTCCTGCACGCGCGACTTGTCCGCGACGAGCACGGCGTCCGGCGTTTCGACGACGACGAGGTTCTGCGTGCCGACGCAGGCGACGAGCCGGCTTTCCGAATGCGCGAACGTCGATTCCGCGCCTTCGAACAGCACGTGGCCGCGCCCGACGTTCTCGGCATCGTCCTTCGGCGAGATCTGCCAGATCGCGTCCCACGAGCCGACGTCCGACCAGCCTGCGTCGAGCGGCACGACGACGCTCTCGCACAGTTGCGGCAGGCTCGCGAGCGGCTCCATCACCGCGTAGTCGATCGAGTTCGACGGCGACGCGGCGAACGCTTCGCGATCGATGCGGAAGAAATCGCCGTCGGCCTTGCCCTGGGCGACGGCCTGTTCGCAGGCCGCGTAGATGGCCGGTTCGAGCTGGCGGATCGCCTTCAGCCAGACCGACGCGCGAACGATGAAGATGCCGCTGTTCCACCAGTATTCGCCCGATTCGACGTACTGCCGGGCGAGTTCGAGATGCGGTTTCTCGACGAAACGGTCGAGGCGGCGCACGTCGAGTGGGCCCGTGGCGGCGTCGCCGAGCGGCGCGCCGACGCGGATGTAGCCGTAGCCGGTTTCCGCGTGCTTCGGCACGATGCCCATCGTCGCGATCTTGCCTTGCATCGCGCAGTGCACGCCGGCCGCGACGGCCGCATGGAAGCGCGGCAGGTCGGCGACCGCATGGTCGGCCGGCATCACGGTCATCACCGCATCGTTGCCGTCGGCGACCAGCCGAAACGCGGCGAGCGTCAGCGCGGGCGCGGTGTCGCGGCCGATCGGCTCGAGCATGATCGACGCGGATTTGCCGGTCAGGCGCAGCTGTTCGGCGGTGGTGAAGCGGTGATCCTCGCCGCATACGATCAGCACGTCGTCGTTCAGCGGATGGTCGGCCGCCAGGCCGTCGAGGCGCAGCGCGGTCGACTGCAGCAGCGAATGTTCGCCGAGCAGGCCGATCAGCTGTTTCGGAAAACGTTCGCGCGACATCGGCCACAGGCGCGTGCCGGACCCGCCGGCGAGAATCACCGGCTGCACGGCGACGCGCGTGCCGGCGGCTGGCGCGGTGGAAGAAGAATGGCGCGTTTCGGCAGCCACGGCCGGAGCATTCATGAGGACACTCTCCACGGTTGAAGTCAGTGCCTGTCGTTGTAGCATGAAGTAAATCGACAATAAAACCGGATCCATTGCCGGATATTCGCCACGCATTCATCGGGAAGAATTTTCCGCGCCAGCATCCGATGCAAATAAAAAAGTAAAAAATAAATCGGTGAATCGGCTGGTCTTGACCGCCCGCAAAGGGTGAGCGGAAATCGTAAAGCTTCTGAAAAATTCCCGATTCCAGGGAATTTCGGGAAAACGTGCCGAATTAATTCAGAAACATCGCGGCAAGAATTTCCGATTATTTTTCGAAATACTTGTACGCTTGAGGCGAAAATTTCTTACCGCTTCAATAGCGTCATGCAACGTTTGAATCGAATGTGCGGCACGGGTCGCACAAGGAGCTGTTCGGCAAACGCCTGTTCAAAGAGGAAGCAGACATGTTGAGCGTGCTGGCGAGAGTCATCGATATCGCGATGGTCGTGACGGGGGCGCTGATCGCCGCCGCGCTGCACGGTGGCAGCATCTGGCTCAACGACCTGCAGCGCACGATGATGCTGTTCGATTGCCTGCTCGTCGTCGTGTGCTTTCCCGCCTTCGGCATCTACCAGTCGTGGCGCGGCAAGCGTCTCGTCGGGCTGGTGGGGCGGGTCGCGTTCGCGTGGCTGGTGGTCGAGCTCGCGGGCATCCTGTTGAGCTTCAGCTTTCACCAGTCGGGCGACCTGTCGCGGCTGTGGCTGGGGTACTGGGCGCTCGTGACGATGGCGCTGCTCGCCGGCTCGAAGGCCTGCGTGCACGTCGTGCTGCGGCAACTGCGCCGCGGCGGCTACAACCTGAAGGCGGTCGCGATCGTCGGCGGTACGCCGGCGGCGCGGCGGCTGATCGCCCAGATGCGGGCGCGGCCGGAAGCCGGTTTCAACCCGGTGTGCGTGTACGACGAAAGCGAAGCGCCCGGCGAAGTCGCGCTCGACGACGTGCGCATCGAGCGGCAGTTCGAATCGCTGGTGTGGCTGGTGCGCAGCCGCGCGATCAGCGAGCTGTGGCTCACGCTGCCGATCACGGAGGAGCGCCGGATTCACCAGATCGTGACGGTGTTCCGCCACGACTTCGTGAATATCCGCTTCATCCCGGACGTGCGCACGCTGTCGTTCTTCAACCAGGAAGTGGTCGAGGTGCTCGGCGTGCCGGCGATCAACCTCGCGGCGTCGCCGATCACCGACGTGCGGATCCTGCCGAAGTTCGTGTTCGACCGGGCGTTCGCGCTGGTGGCGCTCACGGGCCTCGCGCCGGTGATGCTGCTGATCGCGTGCCTGATCAAGCTGACCTCGCGCGGCCCGGTGTTCTTCCGCCAGAAGCGCAAGGGCATCGACGGGCACGAGTTCGAGATCTACAAGTTCCGCTCGATGAAGGTGCACCAGGAAGTGGCGGGGCAGGTCACGCAGGCGAAGAAGAACGATTCGCGCGTGACGCCGGTCGGCCGGTTCCTGCGCCGTACGAGCCTCGACGAGCTGCCGCAGTTCATCAACGTGCTGAAGGGCGAGATGTCGGTCGTCGGCCCGCGCCCGCATGCGCTCGCGCACGACGACATCTACAAGGATCTGGTCAAGGGCTACATGTTCCGCTACCGGATCAAGCCGGGCATCACCGGGTGGGCGCAGATCAACGGCTATCGCGGCGAGACCGACCAGATCGAGAAGATGATGGGGCGCGTGAAGCTCGATCTGTACTACATGCAGAACTGGTCGTTCTGGCTCGACATCAAGATCGTCGTGCTGACGCTCTGGAAAGGCTTCACCGGCAGCAACGCGTACTGAGCACCGAGATCGCGCCGCGCAGGCATTCCGGTTTTACGAATTTCGAATCATTGGTCAAGAGGTCCGACACATCATGAATCTGACTATCATCGGCAGCGGTTACGTAGGGCTGGTCACCGGCGCATGTCTGGCCGACATCGGGCACGACGTGTTCTGTCTCGACGTCGACCAGGCAAAGATCGACATCCTGAACAACGGCGGCGTGCCGATCCACGAGCCGGGCCTCAAGGAAGTGATCGCGCGCAACCGCTCGGCGGGCCGCCTGCGCTTCTCGACCGATATCGAGGCCGCGGTCGCGCACGGCGACGTGCAGTTCATCGCGGTCGGCACGCCGCCCGACGAGGACGGCTCGGCCGACCTGCAATATGTACTTGCGGCCGCACGCAACATCGGCCGCTACATGACGGGCTTCAAGGTGATCGTCGACAAGTCGACGGTGCCGGTCGGCACGGCCGAGCGCGTGCGCGCGGCGGTGGCCGAGGAGCTCGCGAAGCGCGGCGGCGACCAGATGTTCTCGGTCGTGTCGAATCCGGAGTTCCTGAAGGAAGGCGCGGCGGTGGACGATTTCACGCGGCCGGACCGCATCGTGATCGGCTGCGACGACGACGTGCCGGGCGAGCGCGCCCGCGAGCTGATGAAGAAGCTCTACGCGCCGTTCAACCGCAACCACGAACGCACGCTGTACATGGACGTGCGCTCGGCCGAGTTCACGAAATACGCGGCGAACGCGATGCTCGCGACCCGCATCTCGTTCATGAACGAGCTGGCGAACCTGGCCGACCGCTTCGGCGCGGACATCGAGGCCGTGCGCCGCGGGATCGGCTCCGATCCGCGCATCGGCTATCACTTCCTGTACGCCGGCTGCGGCTACGGCGGCTCGTGCTTCCCGAAGGACGTCGAGGCGCTGATCCGCACCGCCGACGAGCACGGGCAGGCACTGCAGATCCTGAAGGCGGTGTCGTCGGTCAACGCCACGCAAAAGCGCGTGCTCGCCGAGAAGATCGTCGCGCGCTTCGGCGAGGACCTGAGCGGCCGCACGTTCGCCATCTGGGGCCTCGCGTTCAAGCCGAACACCGACGACATGCGTGAAGCGCCGAGCCGCGAGCTGATCGCCGAGCTGCTGTCGCGCGGGGCGCGCATCGCCGCGTACGACCCGGTCGCGCAGGAGGAAGCGCGCCGCGTGATCGCGCTCGATCTCGCCGATCACCCGAGCTGGCTCGAGCGCCTGAGCTTCGTCGAGGACGAGGCGCAGGCCGCGCGCGATGCCGACGCGCTCGTGATCGTCACCGAATGGAAGATCTTCAAGAGCCCCGATTTCGTCGCGCTCGGCCGCTTGTGGAAATCGCCGGTGATCTTCGACGGCCGCAACCTGTACGAGCCGGAGACGATGAGCGAGCAGGGCATCGAATACCACCCGATCGGCCGGCCGGGCTCGCGCCAGGCCGTCGCCGCCCGTGTGCCGGGCACCGCGCCCGCGAGCGCGTAACCCGTTTCCCGTCACTCGTTACGAGACGCCATGTTCCGGAACATCCTGATCGTCTGCCACGCGAACGTCTGCCGCAGCCCGGCAGCGGAACTGCTGTTCAAGTCGCACGCCGCGTCGCGCGGCGGCCCGCGCCCGACGTTCCACTCGGCGGGCGTGCATGCGAACGACGGCGACGGCATCGATCCGGTGATGCGTCAGCTGCTCGCCGAGCGGGGCGTCGATGCGACGACCCATCGCTCGCGGCGGCTGTCGCGCCGGATCGTGCGCGACGCCGACCTGATTCTCGTCAGCGAGCGCGGACAGATCAAGGCCGTCGAATCGGTCGATCCGTTCGCGCGCGGCAAGGTCCACCTGCTCGGCAAGTGGGAAGGGGCCGAGATTGCCGACCCGCACGGCGGCCCCGAGGCCGATTACCGCGAGAGCTACTCACTGATCGAACGTCTGGTTCAAGGATGGCTACAGAAACTATGCTGAAACGCCCGATGCGCCCGGTGGCGCTTGCCGTCGCGCTGACGACTTTCCTGTCAGCCTGTGCAACCGCGCCCGGCAACTACCTCGACTCGTCGAACCTGAAGGACGAAGGCCGGCAGCAAGCGGCCGAAACCTATCCGGTTCATTACATCGACGCCAAAGTGGTGATGGACCAGCTGCAGAAAGCGCAGGTGGACCATCCGCTGCCGCCCGGACGTTATACCGATCCGTCGGAGTACGTGTACCGCGTCGGCCCGCAGGACATCCTCGGCGTCACCGTGTGGGACCACCCCGAGCTGACGACGCCGCAGGGCCAGTCGTTCTCGAGCGGCGGCAACACGACGCAGTCGGTCGCGGGTGCGTTGCAGCAGCCGTATACGACCGCGCTGCCGGGCCAGGCCGATCCGTACGGCCAGACGGTGGCCTCGGACGGCACGATCTTCTTCCCGTTCGTCGGCCGCATCAAGGTGGCCGGCAAGACGGTCGCGCAGATCCGCGAGCAGATGGCCACCACGCTGTCGCGCTACGTGAAGAATCCGCAGCTCGACGTGCGCGTGCTGTCGTTCCGCAGCCAGAAGGTGCAGGTGACGGGCGAGGTGAAGCAGCCGGGCCCGCTCGCGGTGAGCGACGTGCCGCTGACGCTCGTCGACGCGATCTCGCGCTCCGGCGGCTCGACCAACGAGGCCGACCTGCAGCGCGTGCGCCTGACGCGCGACGGCAAGCTCTACACGCTCGACGCGAACGGCGTGCTCGATCGCGGCGAGGTGAAGCAGAACGTGATGCTGCAGCCGGGCGACATCGTCAACGTGCCGGACCGCAGCGACAGCCGCGTGTTCATCATGGGCGAGGTCAAGACGCCGGTCACGGTGCCGATGCTCAAGGGCAAGCTGACCATCGCCGATGCGCTGACCGCGGGCGGCGGCATCCTCGACACCGACGCGAACCCGCGCAAGATCTACGTGATGCGCGGGATGCGCGACAACCCGACGAAGCCTGAAGTGTTCCGCCTCGACATGACGCAGCCGGATGCGCTGATGCTGTCGAGCCGCTTCCCGCTTCAACCGCTCGACGTCGTCTACGTCAGCACGGCCAGCTCGGTGCAGTTCAACCGTGTGCTGCAGCAGGTGCTGCCGACGATCCAGACGATCTTCTACATGCGGCAAATCACGCGCTGATAGCCCGCCGGGGCGGCGCCTCCGCCCCGGCACCACTCAAGCGGGAACGAATGGTGAACACGCAAGCGAAACACACCTACGCGGATCTGTCCGCGAAAACCGAGGAAGAGGACGTCGTCCTCGGCCAGTTGCTCCAGGTGATCATGGACGACATCTGGCTGCTGCTCGGCATCGCGGTCACGGTCGTCGCGCTCGCCGGCCTCTACTGCTACATCGCGAAGCCGGTCTACCAGGCCGACGTGCACGTGCGGGTCGAGGGCAACGACAACACGTCGCAGGCGCTCACGCAGACGCAGACGGGCGCGATGATCAACAGCGGCCCGCAGCAGGCGCCGACCGACGCGGAAATCGAGATCATCAAGAGCCGCGGCGTGGTCGCGCCGGTGGTCGAGCAGTTCAAGCTGAACTTCTCGGTCGTGCCGAAGACGCTGCCGGTGATCGGCAGCCTCGCCGCGCGCATCGCGACGCCGGGCGAGCCGGCGAAGCCGTGGCTCGGCCTGAAGTCGTACGCATGGGGCGGTGAAGTGGCCGACGTCGATTCGATCAACGTCGTGCCCGCGCTCGAAGGCAAGAAGCTGACGCTGACGGCCGGCCCGAACGGCACCTATTCGATCGTCGACCAGAACGGCATGCGGCTGCTGTCGGGCCATGTCGGCGAATCGGCGCAGGGCGGCGGCGTGACGCTGCTCGTGTCGAAGCTCGTCGCGCGCCCCGGCACGCAGTTCACGGTGGTCCGCTACAACGACCTCGACGCGATCAGCGGCTTCCAGACCGGCATCCAGGTGACCGAGCAGGGCAAGCAGACGGGCGTCGTGCAGATCTCGCTCGAAGGCAAGGACCCGGACCAGACCGCCGCGATCGCGAACGCGCTCGCGCAGTCGTACCTGAACCAGCACGTGGTCGCGAAGCAGGCCGAAGCGACCAAGATGCTCGACTTCCTGAAGGGCGAGGAGCCGCGCCTGAAGGCCGACCTCGAACGCGCGGAAGCCGCGCTGACGCAGTACCAGCGCACGTCGGGCTCGATCAACGCGAGCGACGAGGCGAAGGTCTACCTCGAAGGCAGCGTGCAGTACGAGCAGCAGATCGCCGCGCAGCGCCTGCAGCTCGCGTCGCTCGCGCAGCGCTTCACCGATTCGCACCCGATGGTGATCGCTGCGAAGCAGCAGCTCGCCGAGCTGCAGGGCGAGAAGGACAAGTTCAGCAACCGCTTCCGCAGCCTGCCGGCCACCGAAGTGAAGGCCGTCCAGCTGCAGCGTGACGCGAAGGTGGCCGAGGACATCTACGTGCTGCTGCTGAACCGCGTGCAGGAGCTGTCGGTGCAGAAGGCCGGCACGGGCGGCAACATCCACCTGATCGATTCGGCGCTGCGTCCGGGCGATCCGGTCAAGCCGAAGAAGGTGCTGATCCTGTCGGCCGCCGTGTTCCTCGGGCTGATCCTCGGCACCGGCGTCGTGTTCCTGCGCCGCAACATGTTCCAGGGCATCGAGGATCCCGACCGCATCGAGCGCGCGTTCAACCTGCCGCTGTACGGGCTGGTGCCGCAAAGCGCCGAGCAGGTGAAGCTCGACGCGCAGGCCGAGAAGGGCGGCAGCCGTACCCGGCCGATCCTCGCGAGCCTGCGTCCGAAGGATCTCAGCGTCGAGAGCCTGCGCAGCCTGCGCACCGCGATGCAGTTCGCGATGATGGATGCGAAGAACCGCGTGATCGTGCTGACGGGCCCGACGCCGGGCATCGGCAAGAGCTTCCTGACGGTCAACCTCGCGGTGCTGCTCGCCCATTCGGGCAAGCGCGTGCTGCTGATCGACGCCGACATGCGTCGCGGCCTGCTCGACCGCTACTTCGGCCTCACGTCGCAGCCGGGCCTGTCCGAGCTGCTGAGCGACCAGTCGGCGCTCGAGGACGCCGTGCGCGAGACGCCGGTGCAGGGCCTGTCGTTCATCTCGGCCGGCACACGCCCGCCGAACCCGTCGGAGCTGCTGATGTCGTCGCGCCTGCCGCAATACCTCGAAGGGCTCGGCAAGCGCTACGACGTCGTGCTGATCGACTCGCCGCCGGTGCTGGCGGTGACCGACGCGACCATCATCGGCCGCATGGCCGGCTCGACGTTCCTCGTGCTGCGCTCGGGCATGCATACCGAAGGCGAGATCGCCGACGCGATCAAGCGCCTGCGTACCGCGGGCGTCGACCTGGAAGGCGGAATCTTCAACGGCGTGCCGCCGAAGGCGCGCGGCTACGGCCGCGGCTATGCGGCCGTGCATGAATACCTGAGCGCCTGATCCGCATCGCACGTAACCGGGCGGGCAGCGCGTGTTGCCTGCCCGGCCGACAGGAGAATCAACGATGAAAATTTCCGTGCTCGTTCCGACCTATCGGCGTCCCGCCGACCTCGCGCGCTGCCTGCTGGCGCTGCAGCGGCAGCATCGGCTGCCCGACGAGGTGATCGTCGTCGCGCGCCCGGAGGATGACGCCACGCACGAACGGCTCGCCGATCCGGCGGTCGGCGGCGCGCTGCCGCTGCGCATCGTGCCGGTCGAGGTGCCGGGCCAGGTCGCCGCGCTGAACAAGGGGCTGGACTCGGCGAACGGCGACATCGTCGCGATCACCGACGACGACGCGGCGCCGCACCCCGACTGGCTCGCGCGCGTCGAGTCGGCGTTCGAGGCCGATCCGCGCGTGGGCGCGGTCGGCGGGCGCGACTGGGTGCACGAGAAGGGCCGCGTGCTCGACGAATCGCGCGAGCTCGTCGGCCAGCTCACGCTGTCCGGCAAGATCGTCGGCAACCATCATCTCGGCGTCGGCGGCCTGCGCGAAGTCGACATGCTGAAAGGCGCGAACATGAGCTACCGCCGCGCCGCGATCGAGCGGCTGCGCTTCGACACGCGGCTGCGCGGCGCCGGCGCGCAGGTGCACAACGACATGGCTTTCAGCATGCGCGTGCAGCGCGACGGCTGGAAGCTCGTCTACGACCCGGCGATCGCGGTCGATCATTTCCCGGCCGAGCGCTTCGACGACGACCGGCGCGATGCCGCGTCGCTGAATGCGATCAGCAACGGCGCGTACAACCTGCACCTGATCCTGCGCGAGCATCTGCCGCCGGTCCGGCGCGAGATCGCGTGGTGGTGGTGGACGCTGGTCGGCACGCGCGTCTACCCGGGCCTCGCGCACGTGCTGCTGTCGCTGCATACGGCGCAGCGCGAGCGGATCCGCGAGCACTGGCGCGCGGTGCGCCGCGGCGCGCGCGACGCCCGCCGCGCGAACCTTGCCCCCCATCGTGCGGCGATGCCGCCGGTGACGTCTTGAACGGCCTGCGCGCCTCGCGCGCGGCCCCCCACGGAGGGCTCGCATGACTGCAACGAAAGCTGCGACGAACGTCCACGTTCACCTGTTTTACGGCGCCGATCCGCGTACCTACCGGAAAGGCGAGAACATCGGTTGCCTGTACGGCTATCACCATGCCGAATCCGACGAATTCCGGCTGACCTATTCGCAGGACGGCGGCGAGAACCGCGTCGCCAGCCTCGCGCGCCGTGCGCTGAAGGCGGCGCTCGGCTTCGACGTCGTACATGCGTGGCGCAACCGCGCCGCGCTGCTGAACACCGACGTGATCTGGACGCACACGGAACAGGAGCATCTGGCCGCTGCGCTGATCCTGAAACTGGCCGGCGCGCAGGGCAAGCGCCCGCTGCTGCTCGCGCAGAGCGTGTGGCTGTTCGACAAGTGGAACAGCTTCGGCGGCCCGCGCCGCTGGCTGTACCGCAAGCTGATCGCGCGCGCCGACGCGCTGACCACGCTGGCCCGCGACAACGCCGAGCTGTGCCGACGCTATCTCGGCCGCGACGCCGAGTTCGTCTACTACGGGCTGAACACGCAGGATTTCCCGATCACCGAGCCGCGGCAATGGCAACCGAACCGGCCGCTGCGGATCGCGGCGATCGGCAACGATCGCGACCGCGACTGGCGCACCTTCCTCGCCGCGTTCGGCGGCGACGAGCGCTACGACGTGCGGCTCGCGACGCGCCGCCGCGTGCCGCGCGAGTGGCATGCGCCGAACGTGAAGATCGGCTCGGCGTCGGGTCTCGCGAAGCAGCACGAGCTGTACGCGTGGGCGGACGTGATCGTCGTGCCGCTGCGGCCGAACTTCCATGCGTCGGGCATCACGGTGATGCTCGAGGCCGCCGCCGTCGGCAAGCCGATGATCGTGTCCGACGTCGGCGGGCTCAGTGACTACTTCCCGCACGATACGGCCGCCTATGTGCCGGCGTTCGACGCGCAGGCGATGCGCCAGGCCGCCGATCGCTTCGTGGCCGATCCGGTCGCGGCGCTCGCCTGCGCGCAGGCCGCCGCCGCGTGCCTGCGCGACCGTGACCTGACCACGCAGGCGTTCGCCGAGCAGCACGTGCGGATCACGCGCGACATGCTGCGCCGGCGCCGGACGCCGGCTGCCGCGGGCCTCGCGATGCCGCTCGCGGATTCGCGCCCGTCGTCGCGGTGAGAGCGGATCGATGAGTACGATTGCCGCCGAACGCGCACCGTCGCGCAAACGCAATTGGCTTCCCGAGCCGAGGCACTGGGTCGGGCAGGCCGGGCTGTGGACGTTCACGGCCGCGCTGATCGCCATTCACCAGGGCAAGGTGCTGACGCTCGCGTTTCCGGTGCTGGCCATCGCGGTCGGCCTCTGGCTGTATTTCAAGAGTCCGGCGCGCTACGTCGGCTTCATGTGGTGGGTGTGGTTCCTGAGCCCGGAAGTGCGGCGTCTCGCCGACTGGTCGAAGGGCGCGTTCACGCCCACGAGCCTGATCCAGGTCGCGCCGCTCGCGGTGACGATGATCGCCGGCCTCGGGCTGATCCGGCATTACCGCGTGCTCGCGCAGCGGCGCGGGATCCCGATCCTGCTGATGCTGTTCGGGCTCGCGTACGCCTACCTCGTCGGGATCGTGTCGAGCGGCGTGATGGCCGCGACCTACGACCTCGCGAACTGGGTGTACCCGCTGCTGATCGGCTTTCACATCATGGTCAACGCACGCGACTACCCCGAGTACCGCGACGTGCTGCTGTCCACGTTCATGTGGGGCATGCTCGTGATGGGCCTGTACGGCGTCGTGCAGTACTTCGTGATGCCGCAGTGGGACGTGCTGTGGATGATCGGCTCCGACATGGGCTCGCAGGGCGAGCCGGTGCCGTACGGCGTGCGCGTGTTCAGCACGATGAACTCGTCGGGGCCGTTCGCGTTCGCGATCATGGGCGCGCTGGTGTTCGTGTTCGCCGCGCCGCAGAAGATCCGCTGGTTCGCGGGGGCGGCCGGCTTCGTGTCGTTCGCGCTGTGTCTCGTGCGCTCGACGTGGGGCGGCTGGGTGATCGCGCTCGCGATCCAGCTCGCGCAGTCGAACAATCGCGTGCGGATGCGGATCCTGATCAGCGGCGTCGTGCTGGTCGGCCTGTGCGTGCCGCTGCTGACCGTCGGGCCGGTGGCCGACCGTCTCGGCGCGCGCCTGCAGTCGATCACGAACCTGAAGGACGACCGCAGCTACGACGACCGCAACAAGTTCTACGCCACCTTCGCGCAGACGGCGTTCACCGACGTCGCCGGCGAAGGGATGGGCGCGACGGGTGCATCCACGAAGCTGTCGAGCGACAGCGGCGAGCTCGGCAAGTACGGCAGCTTCGACAGCGGCGTGATGAACGTGCCGTTCGTGCTCGGCTGGCCCGGCACGCTGCTGTACCTCTCGGGCGTCGTGATGCTGTTCAGCCGCACGCTGCGCGCGGCGTTCAAGTTGCGCAAGGACAAGTTCGTCGGCGCGTGCCTGAGCCTGTGCCTGTCGACCTTCGCGATGCTCGTGTTCACGAACTCGCTGATCGGCACGGGCGGCCTGCTGATGTTCACAGCCATTTTTTCGATTCTTTCCGCGGCGCACTGGCAAAAGGCACAACGCCTGCTGGCCGCCGCGCGTTTACGGGGAGGCGACCATTGAGAATCGCGATCGTCACGCACGTCGTGCGACATAACGACGGGCAGGGCCGCGTCAATTACGAAATCGCGCGCGCGGCGCTGGCCGAGAACTACGAGGTCACGCTGGTCGCGTCGCATGTCGCGCCCGAGCTGCTGGCCGACCCGCGCGTGCGCTGGGTGCCCGTGAAGGTCGGCGGCTTCTGGCCGTCGAATCTCGTCAAGCAGCAGGTGTTCGCGCTGAAGAGCGCGGCCTGGCTGCGATCGCACCGCAGCGAGTACGACGTGCTGCACGTGAACGGCTTCATTTCGTGGATCAAGGCCGACGTCAATACCGCGCACTTCGTGCACGGCGGCTGGTTCAAGAGTCCGTACTATCCGTTCGGGCCGACGAAGGGGCTGTGGTCGGCCTACCAGTACGTCTATACGCGTGTGAACACCACGCTCGAGCGCTGGGCGTACCGGCGTTCGCGCGCGATCACGGCCGTGTCGCAGAAGGTGGCCGACGAGATCGCCGGGCTCGGCATCGACAGCCGCAAGATCAGCGTGATCTACAACGGTGTCGACGCCGGCGCGTTCGCGGGGGCGCAGGCCGACCGCGCGGCATTCAAGCTGCCGGACGATGCGTTCCTGCTGCTGTTCGTCGGCGACCTGCGCACGCCGCGCAAGAACCTCGGCACCGTGCTGAAGGCGCTGACGAAGCTGCCGGCGAACGTGCACCTGGCGGTGGCCGGCTATCTGCCCGGCAGCCCGTATCCGGAGGAGGCGCGCGCGCTCGGCATCGATTCGCGCGTGCATTTCCTCGGCCTCGTTAAAAACATGCCGACGCTGATGCGCTCGGTCGACGCGTACGTGTTCCCGTCGCGCTACGAAGCGATGAGCCTGTCGCTGCTCGAGGCGATGGCGGCCGGGCTGCCGGTCGTCACCGCGCGCACGGCGGGCGGCGCGGAAATCATCACGCGCGAATGCGGGATCGTGCTGGAGGACCCGGACGA
The DNA here is from genome assembly GCF_017104595.1 of Burkholderia sp. Tr-20390. NCBI lineage: Bacteria > Pseudomonadati > Pseudomonadota > Betaproteobacteria > Burkholderiales > Burkholderiaceae > Burkholderia > Burkholderia sp. Tr-20390. The sequence goes on from NZ_JAAGPC010000137.1 coordinate 20,894, forward strand.
TCCGGCCGCGCTCGCGCAGGCGATCGGCTCGCTCGCGGCATCGCGCGACACCTGTCGCACGATGGGCGAAGCCGCCCGCGAACTGATGACCCGTTTCGGCTGGGCGCACATGGGCGCCCAGTATGTCGCGCTTTACCGGCGCATCGGCCAACCCACGCAGCCGTCCGCTTTCGAGCGGGCCGAGCATGCAGTCACGCAGGAGCAAACGTGATGTCCCAATCTTCCCGGCCGATCAAATCGTTGCAAATCGGCATGCACTGGTTCCCCGAGCGCGCGGGCGGCCTCGACCGGATGTACTACTCGCTCGTCGGCGCGCTGCCGGGCGCGGGCGTCGAGGTGCGCGGGCTCGTCGCCGGCTCGCCGAAGGTCGCCGACGACACGGACGGCGCGATCCAGGGCTTCGGCCCCGCATCGGAGTCGCTTGCACGCCGGATGCTCGCCGCGCGGCGCGCGTTGCGCGAGGAGATCCGCAGCGAGCGGCCGGACGTGATCTCGTCGCACTTCGCGCTGTACACGTTCCCGGGCCTCGACGTCACGCGCGGGATTCCGCAGGTGTCGCATTTCCAGGGGCCGTGGGCCGACGAAAGCCAGGTCGAGGGCGCCGCATCGCTCGGCCAGCGCGCGAAGCGCTATCTCGAACAGGCGGTCTATACGCGTTCGTCGCGGCTGATCGTGCTGTCGCAGGCGTTCGGCCAGATCCTGACGAACCGCTACGGGATCGATCCGTCGCGCGTGCGCGTGATTCCCGGCTGCGTCGATACCGCGCAGTTCGATACGCCGCTCACGCCGGCCGAGGCGCGGCACAAGCTGCAACTGCCGCAGGACCGGCCGATCGTGCTGGCCGTGCGCCGGCTCGTGCGGCGCATGGGGCTGGAGGACCTGATCGATGCGATCGGCCTCCTCAAGCACCGTCACCCGGACGTGCTGCTGCTGATCGCCGGCAAGGGCAAGATCGGCGAGGAACTGCAGCAGCGCATCGATGCGGCCGGGCTGCAGGACAACGTGAAGCTGCTCGGCTTCGTGCCTGACAACCATCTCGCGGCGCTGTATCGCGCGGCGACGGTCAGCGTCGTGCCGACGGTCGCGCTCGAAGGCTTCGGGCTGATCACCGTCGAATCGCTCGCGTCCGGCACGCCGGTGCTGGTCACGCCGGTGGGCGGGCTGCCGGAGGCGGTGGCCGGGCTGTCCGACGATCTCGTGCTGCCGTCCACGGGCGCGGACGCGATCGCGGAAGGGCTCGGCGCGGCGTTGTCGGGCGCGATCACGCTGCCCGACGAGGCCGCGTGCAAGCGCTATGCACGTGACCATTTCGACAACGCGGTGATCGCGCGGCGCGTTGCCGGCGTGTACGAAGAGGCGATCCAGGCGGCAGGTTGAATGCGCCGCGGCGCGCGACCTGCGCGCCGAACCGAAAGCCGAACCGGCGCGCGTGCGTGCGTGGCCGGTTCGCGTGCTGACCGCCCGTAGCGGGCGGGCCGGCCTTCTTCTCCCTTCGATACTCGGCGCCGGCACGCGTCACGCGCGCCTGAGCGTGGCGGCCCACACGCCAAGCGCCGCCACGCTCACGACCGCGCCGAGCACGCAGACGCCCGTCCATCCGGCGCGCGCATACATCATCGTCGACGCAATCGCGCCGAGCCCGCTGCCGGCCGAATAGAACAGCATGTAGCAGCCGACGAGGCGCGCATGCGCATCGGGCCGCGCGCCGAGAATCATGCTCTGGTTGACGACGTGGACGGCCTGCCCGCCGACGTCGAGCAGCACGATGCCGACGATCAGCCATCCAATCGACGTCGCGCCGAACGCGAGCGGCAGCCACGAGCACGCGAGCAGTGCGAGCGCGGCGCCGGTCGTTGCTTCGCCGCGCCCGCGATCCGCGAGCCGGCCCGCGCGGACGGCCGCTGCCGCGCCCAGTGCGCCGACGAGGCCGAATGCGCCGATCTGCGTATGCGACATCGCGTGCGGCGGCGCGCTCAGCGGCAGCACCAGCGCGCTCCAGAATATGCTGAAGGCCGCGAACATCAGCAGCGCGATCGCGCCACGCACGCGCAGCACGCGTTCATCGCGCAGCAGCGACACCATCGATCGCAGCAGCGCCGCGTAGCCGATGCGCTCGCGCGGGCCGTTCTCGTCCGGCAATAACCGCGACAGCACGACGAGCATCGCGATCGCGAGCGCGCCCGACACCAGATAGACGGCTCGCCAGCCCGCGATGTCGGTGACGACACCGGCCAGCGAGCGCGCGGCCAGCAACCCGACCACGACGCCGCCCTGCG